>NZ_JBEOZN010000002.1:0-171727 GCF_040298085.1 Streptosporangium sp. NPDC001681
GGCGATATGCGCAGGCGGCGTGGTGATCCCGAACGGTGCCCGCCCCCGCCGTTTCCGCTCAGGCCCGCGCGGTCTCGTCCTCGGGAGCGAAATTGACCAGCGCGGTCCGCCGGGCGCGGCAGACGACGGTGCCGTCCTGGTTGAGGCCCCGGTGCTCCAGCGTCACGATGCCCTGGCGGGGGCGTGAGGCGGAGGCCCGCTTGTCGATGATCTCGCTCTCACAGTAGAGGGTGTCACCGATGAACACCGGCGCGGGGAAGGAGATCTCGCCGAAGCCGAGGTTGGCCACCGTCGTCTTCTGGGTGAGGTCGCCGACGCCGATCCCGCACACGATGCCCAGCGTGAGCAGGCTGTTCACCAGCCGCTGGCCGAACTCGCTCTCGGCCGAGCGGACCGCGTCCAGGTGCAGGGACTGGGCGTTCAGGGTGATGCTGCAGAACAGCACGTTGTCGGCCTCGGTGATGGTGCGGCCGGGCTCGTGCTTGAAGACGTCACCGACGTGCATCTCCTCGAAGTAGAGCCCGCGCCGGGTGTGTACGGTCACCGTTGATCCCTCATTTCGCTGTGGTCACTGCTCCGGACGCGGACATCAGTCCGGCCCGGTGGTCGGGGTGGGCGACGGAGGCGAGTGACTCCGCGCGCTCGGCCCGGGTCCTGCCGCGCAGCCAGGCGACGCCGTATTCGGTCACGACCACGTCGGGCGTGTGCCGGGGGACGGTCACCACCGCGTCGGACGCCAGCGCGGGGACGATCCTGCTGTGCCGGCCGTCGGCGGTCCTGGAGCCGATCGCGATGACGGACAGGCCGCCGGGCGACCCGTAGGCGCCCTCGACGAAGTCGATGCTGCCGCCGATCCCCGAGACCTGGATTCCGCGTACGGTCTCGGAGTTGACCTGGCCGAACAGGTCGACCTCGACGGCCGAGTTGACCGACACCACGCCGGGCAGGCCGCCCAGGTGCCGGGGTGTGTGGCCGGTGCGGCTGTCGAAGACGCCGATCGCGGGGTTGCGGTCGGCGAAGTCCATCAGGATCCGGGTGCCCATGAGCTCCACCGCCGAGATCGCGGGGGAGGGCATCACGCTCAGCGGGCTGAGCACGCCGCGCTCGAAGAGCGCCACCATGGCGTCGGTCGCCATCCCGATGACCTGGGCGCCGCGCAGGTCACTGTGTGCCAGGCCGTGGATGAGGGACTCCGGGATCGAGCCGAGGCCGAACTGCAGCACGGGCCGCTCCGGCAGCAGGTCCAGGACGTGCGCCGCGATGCGGTCGCTGACCTCGTCGCGGGCCGCCTCGTGGAACTCGCACATCGGGGTGTCGGCCTCGACCAGCGCGGTGATCTCCGAGACGTGCAGGGTGGTGTCGCCGTACGTGCGGGGGACCAGCGGGTCGACCTCCGCGAGCACGACCCGCGCCCGCGTGACGGCGGCCCTGACATAGCTGGCGGACGGGCCCAGGCTGCAGTATCCGTTCCGGTCCGGCGGCGACACCCGCACCAGCGCGGCGTCGGTGTTCCAGTGGTCGAACAGGCCGGGGACGGCGGAGGCGCGGGTCGGCACGTACTCGCCGAACCCGGCGGCGACCGAGCGCCTGGCCGGGCCGTAGGGGTGCCAGGTGAGGTAGCGCAGGTGGCCCTGCCGTACGGCGTCGAGGAACGGGTAGCCGCCCAGTTGGAGTCCTGAGTAGAGGGTGGGGGCGTGGAGCAGGTCCGCGGTCTCGCCCAGGGCGCGGAGCAGGGTCTCCGGTGTGCCGCAGCCTGGGGCGCCCACGATGTGGGCGTTCTCCGGGAGCAGGCGGACGGCCTTTTCCGGTGGGAGCGTGCTGGGAGGTGGCATGGAAGCGCAGCCAATCGTCGTGCGGGGAGGCCGGCACAGAACGCGCGCCGAACCCGCGAGGGCACTCGCGCAACGCTTAACCGTAATGCCGCCGAGACTGTGAAGCAAGTGCTTGATTAACGTTGACATGGCAGGCGGGAGGCCGATAGCGTCAAGTAAAGCGAGCGCTTGATTTACGTTTCTCCTGGAGGAAGCGGCCGTGACACTCGTCATCCAACAACTCGTGAACGGCCTCGCCCTCGGAGCTGTCTATGCGCTGTTCGGCGTGGGGTTCGCACTGATCCTCACAAAGATGGGCGTGCTGAACGTCGCCCACGGCACCTTCGCCACCTGGGGTGCCCTGGTGGCCTACCTCGCCGTGGTGGACCTGGGTCTGCCCTTCCCCCTGGCCCTGCTGGCGGGGGCGATGGCCGCCGGGCTCATCGGAGTTCTGGCGGACATCGTGGCCTTTGAACCGCTGCGTCGTCGCAATGCGGGCCATTTCGCGCCGATCATCGCCAGCATCGGTGTGTGGATCATATTGCTCACCGCCGCGCAGGCGGTGAGCAAGGACTCCGCGACCAGCTTCCCCGACCGCGCGGTCCAGGCGAGCCCGATCCGGCTGGGGGACCTGGTGATCCTCCCGGCGCAGTTGCTCAACATCGTCGCCGCGCTGCTCGTGGCCATCGGGCTGCACCAGGTGCTCACCCGCACCCGGTTCGGCGCCGCGGTCCGCGCGGTCTCCGTCGACCCGAGGTCGGCCACCATCGTGGGGGTCAACTCGGCCCGCACGCTCCGGCTCGTCGCCTTCACCGCGGCCGCCATCGCCGGGCTCGCGGGTGTCCTGGCCGGTCTGTCCTCGAACAACGTCTCGTTCGACCTGGGCGAGGCGCTGCTGCTCAAGGGCTTCGCCGCGGTGGTCGTCGGGGGCTACGGGGACATCCGGGGAGCCACCCTGGCCGGTTTCATGATCGGCATCCTTGAGGTGGTCAGCGCCCAGTACATCTCCTCGGGCTTCCGCGACGCGATCACATTCGGCGTGCTGCTCGTCATCCTCGTGGTTCGCCCACAGGGGATGTTCGGCGAACGCCGACTGAGCCGCGCCTAGTCCACGCTTCATGGCTGAAGAGGTCGAGAGCACATGAACATCGCTGCCTGGAGCACGACTCTGCAGTTCGCGGGAGTCAGCGCGCTCTTCGCGCTCAGCATCTACGCCTCCCTGTGGACCGGCGTACTCAGCCTGGCGCCGGTCTTCTTCGGCGCGGTCAGCTCGTTCACCTTCGGATGGGCGGTGCTGACCTTCGGGCTGCCCCCGGTGGCGGGGATCGCCATCGGCGCCGTGGGCGGAGGGCTGCTGGGGATCCTCACCGCGTTCCTGGTCCTGCGGCTGGACAGCCACTACCTGGCGATGGCCACGATCGCGCTGGTCCTCATCGGCCGCGTCCTGGTGATCAACCTGGAGGGCTTCACCGGGGGCGCGGCCGGCATGCTGGTCCCCGGCGACCTGGGCACCTGGTTCTGGTGCCTCGGTTGCCTGGCGCTCGCCACCTTCGTGCTGGCCCGGCTGCGCGGCTCGCGCTTCGGGCTGGCGGCGTCCGCGGTACGGGAGGACCCGGCCGTGGCGCAGTCCCTGGGGATCGCTCCGCGTACCGTGCAACTGGTGGGCTTCGTGCTGTCCGGGGTGTTCGGCGGTGTCGCGGGCGTGCTCCAGTCGAGCTTCCTGCAGTACATCGGGCCGGACACGTTCTACACGCACATGGGCTTCGTCACCCTGGCCGCGGTGGTCCTCGGCGGGGCCTATCACTGGTTCGGCCCGGTCATCGGCGCCGTGGTCTTCACCGCTCTGCCCGAGCTGCTGCGCGGCCCGCTCGGTGAGTTCGACGACATCGTCACCGGCCTGCTGCTCATCCTCATCATCGTCTACCTGCCCCGCGGGCTGGTCGACCTACGGAGGTTCCGCATGCTGCGGAGGAGTCCGGGCGCCACATCCGAGACCGCGCACGAGAAGACAATCGGCAAGGAGGCGGTGGTCCCCGAATGAGCACCATGCCGGTCCAGGACAGCCCCGGTGACGTTCTCGCGGTCGAGATCGAGGGCCTCGTCAAGACGTTCGGCGGCCTGCGCGCGGTGTCCGACGTGAACATGCGGGTTCCGCAGCGGAGCATCTACGGCCTGCTCGGCCCGAACGGGGCAGGCAAGACGACCGTCCTGAACATGATCAGCGGTTTCCTGTCGCCCGACAGCGGCGCGATCCGGGTGCACGGCAAAGAGACGCACGGCCTGGTCCCCTACCGGATCGCCCGCGAGGGTGTGGCGCGCACCTACCAGAACATCCGGCTCTTCCCCGGCATGACCGTCCTGGAGACGGTCGCCACCGGCGCGTACACCCGGCGGCGCTCCACCATCCTGGGCGCGATCACGCTGAGCCGCACCGAGCGCAGGGAGCGGGCCGAGGTCAAGGAGAAGGCGCTCGGCCTGCTCGAGCAGGTGGGTGTCGAGGCATCCCCCGACGCGCTGGCCGAGACCCTCTCGTACGGCGAGCAGCGGCGGGTGGAGATCGCCAGGGCGCTCGCCACCGAGCCGAGGGTGCTCCTGCTCGACGAGCCGACCGCCGGCATGAACGACGCGGAGTCGCAGCAGATCGGCGAGCTGCTGCTGCGGCTCAGGAGCGAGGGCCTGACCCTGGTCCTGATCGAACACAATATGCGGCTCGTCGAGGAGTTCTGCGACGAGGTGACCGTCATGAACTCCGGCGCCGTGCTCGCCGTGGGCACCCTCGCGTGGTGCCTGGAACAACCCGATGTCAGGGAGGCCTACTTTGGCAAGCGATCCGATGCTCGGCGTATCGAGACTCTGCGCCGCGCACGGCGTGGTTGAGGCCGTCCGGAACGTCGACATCCAGGTGCCGAAGGGTGCGCTCGTCGCGCTGGTCGGGGCCAACGGGGCCGGCAAGACGACGACCTTGAACTCCATCGCCGGGCTGCACCGGCCGGCGTCGGGCACGGTCCTGGTCGGTGGCAAGGACGTCACCGGCTGGCCCTGCCACCGGCTCGTCCGGGCGGGCGTCGCCCTGGTGGCCGAGGGGCGCAGGATCGCACCCTCGCTCACCGTGCTGGAGAACCTGGAGCTCGCGACGTACGCCAAGCGTAGGGACAAGGCCGACTTCCAGCAGCAGATCGATCGGGTCTACGACCTGTTCCCCGTCCTCGCCGCCCGGCGGACCCAGTACGCCGGGCTGATGAGCGGTGGGGAGCAGCAGATGCTGGCGGTGGGCAGGGCCCTGATGACCCGGCCCGATGTGCTGCTCCTGGATGAGCCGTCGATGGGGCTCGCCCCTTCGATCGTCGACGTCCTGTTCACCACCATCTCCACGCTGCACGAGACGGGCTCGACCATCCTGCTGGTCGAGCAGAACGCGGAGTTGGCGCTCGCCGTCAGCGACTACCTCTACGTCATGCACCGCGGCGCGATCGTCGCCGAGGGGGACCCGGACTCGCTCAGGTCGCGCCCCGAGGTCATGACCGCCCTGTTCGGTTAGGACATGACCCGGCCGGATCAGCGCCCCCATTCCACCTGGAGCCAAGGAGCCAAGGAGCCAACTCAGTGAGCGAAATCAGATTGGACGGGCAGGTCGCCGTCGTCACCGGTGCGGGCCGCGGGCTCGGCCGCGCGCACGCGCTCCTCCTCGCGGAGCGCGGAGCGGCCGTCGTGGTGAACGACGTCGGCGCGGCACTGGACGGCGCCGGCGCGGAGCTGACCCCCGCCGAGCAGGTGATCAAGGAGATCACCGAGGCGGGCGGGCGCGCGGTGGCCGACGCCACCGACATCAGCACCCCTGAGGGCGCCGCGCAGGTGGTCGCCCGCGCGGTCGAGACCTTCGGCCGGCTGGACATCCTGGTCAACAACGCCGGGATCCTGCGCGACAGGACGATGGCCAAGCTGAGTCCGGCCGAGGTGGACCCGGTGCTCGCGGTCCACCTGGGCGGGACCGTGTGGATGACGAAGGCCGCCTGGCCGCTCTTCACCGAGCAGCGGTACGGGCGGATCATCAACACCACCTCCGCCGCCGGCCTGTTCGGCAACTTCGGCCAGACGGCCTACGCGGCGGCCAAGGCGGGCATCATCGGCGTCACCAAGACGCTGGCCCTGGAGGGTGCCCGCCACGGCATCCAGGTCAACGCCATCGAGCCGGGCGCGCGCACCCGGATGACCGAGGACCTGCTCGGCGATCTGGCCGACAGCCTCGACCCCGCGCTGGTCTCGCCCCTGGTGGTCTGGCTCGCCGACCGGGAGTGCACGGTGAGCGGTGAGGTGTACAACGTCGGCGGCGGGCGCGTGGCGCGGGTGGTCGTCGCCCAGGCGCCGGGCTACTTCTCCCGCTCGGTGTCGCCCGAGGAGATCCGCGACAACTGGGACCAGGTCAACGATCTGGCGGATCTGTCCGTCATCGAGGACTTCAAACAGGAGCTCGACCTGCTGGTACGGCGGCTTTCCTGACCCACCCGACCCCGCCGGGGCAGGCGGCCGCGTCCAAATAGTAAAGCAAGCGTTTGATTTATCAAGCAAGCGTTTGATAAGCTCCGGGCGGGCTGAACTCTCCGGCCAACTCACTGCAGAAGGACAAGCGTGAAGTTCACTTACTTTCACCTGATGCCCTTTGACGGGCTTCCTGAGGACTTCGCTCAGAAACACCGGAGCGTCTGGGTGGACATCGACCCGCGCCTCATGGATGTGCAGCGGATCCACCATCTCTACAACGACTACCTGGACGAGCTTGAGCACGCGGCGCGAATGGGCTTCGACGCGATCGGCGTCAACGAGCACCACAGCAACGCCTACGGCCTGATGTCGAGCCCGAACATGATGGCCGCCTCGCTGGCCCGCCGCACCGCCGACACCGACGCGAAGATCCTGGTCATGGGTGACGCGGTGCCGCTGTACAACCCGCCCATCCGGATCGCCGAAGAGCTCGCCATGCTCGACGTGATCAGCGGCGGCCGGCTCATCACCGGGTTCCCGCTCGGCAGCAGTCAGGACACCAACTACGCCTACGGCATCAAGCCCGCCACCGTGCGCGAGCGGTACTACGAGGGCTTCGAGCTGATCCTCAAGGCATGGCAGTCCCAGGAGGTGTTCAGCCACAACGGCCGGTTCACCAAGCTGCGCTACGTCAACCCCTGGCCCAAGCCGCTCCAGCAGCCGCACCCGCCCATCTGGGTGCCCGGCAGCGGCTCCCTGGAGACCATGGACTTCGCCATCAGGCGCGAGTTCCCGTTCTTCTTCCTCTCCTACTTCGGCACCGAGTTCTCCAGCTCGATGCTGCGCCGTTTCTGGGACCGCGCCGAGGCCGCCGGCGTCGACGACAACCCGTACCGGGTGGGCATGTTCCAGCCGATCCTGGTCGCCGACACCGACGAGGAGGCCAAGCGCCTCTACGCCGACCACGTGAAGTACTTCTACCGCCGGTGCACCCACACCTACCCGGGCTTCGCCGAGGCCCCCGGCTACAAGAGCGTCGAGTCCCTCGCCGCGGTGCTCCCGCCCCCGGGTGCGAAGTCGACCGCCAGGCCGGACAGCTTCCGGGCGGCGAAGGAGTACGAGTGGGAGGACTTCGTCGACCTCGGCATCATCATCGCGGGCAGCCCCAGCACGGTCAGGGAAAAGCTGGAGCACCTGTCGACCACGATGCGCATCGGCAACTGGATCGCCCTGATGCACATCGGCGACATGCCGCGTGACAAGGCGATGAACAACATCGAGCTGTTCGCCACCAAGGTGGCGCCCGGCCTGTCCGGGGTCTTTTCCGATTACGAGCACAGATGGTGGCCCAAGCCGATCCCCGGCTTCGAGCCGGCGCAGGTGGCTCCCGTGAAGGCGGTGGCGAAGTGAGCATCCGGCACGACTTCGAGGGCCCGCACCAGGGCGACCTCACGATCGTCGACGAGTACGGCACGGCCGACGGCCCCGTTCTGGTCTACCTGCACAGCGAGTGGGGGGCGTTCGAGGAGCCCCCGCTCTCCGGCGAGCTGCTGGAGACCGGCCGGGTCCTCGTCGTCCACCTGCCAGGCTGGGGCGCCTCCACCTCGGTCCGCCCCGCCTCCAGCCTCGCCGACATGGCCCTGGCCGTCTGGTGGGCGCTGGACCGGCTGGAGACCGGTACCGTTCGCCTGGTCGGGCACGGCATCGGGGCCACGCTGGCCGCCGAGATGGCCGCGGCCCAGCCCGGCCGCGTCGAGTCCCTCGCGCTGATGGCGCCGTGGGGCATGTTCGACGAGGCCGACCCCGGAGCCGACATGTTCGCGCTGCTGCCCCGGGACCTCGCCCCGCTGGTCTACACCGACCCGAACGGCCCGGTCGCCGCCGCGCACCTGCCGAAGCCCGCCGACGCCCACGAGGCCGGGCTGGCCGTCATCCGCCGGGTCCAGGTGCTGGGCGCCGCGAGCAACTACCTGTTCCCCATCCCGGACACCGGGATCGCCGAACGGCTCTACCGGCTCGCCGACGTACCGGTGCTGCTGCTCTGGGGCGCGCAGGACGGCGTGGTGCCGGCCTCCCTCGCCGGCCAGTGGACCGAGCACCTGCCGCACGCGCGCAGCGTGGTCATCCAGGACGCCGCGCACATGCTCCCCTACGAGTCCGCCGACGCGCGCAAGCTCATCCTGGAGTTCACCGGCGCCGCGAACCCGTCGGCCAGGTCGGCATGAGGCGTGAGTACGCCGACCCCGACCACGAGCTGATCGCCTCCGCGATCCGCGACCGGTGCGCCGAGTTCACCGATGAGTACTGGGCCTCCTGCGACCAGGAACACCGGTTCCCGTGGGAGTTCTTCAACGCCATGGCGGAGGGCGGCTGGCTCGGGATCGCGCTGCCGGAGGAGTACGGCGGCGCGGGCCGGGGCGTCACCGAGGCGGCGATCCTGCTGCGCGAGGTCGCCGCGTCCGGGGCGGCCATGAACGGCTGCACGGCGCTGCACATGAACCTCTTCGGGCTGCAGCCGGTGCTCAAGTTCGGCAACGAGCGGCTCAAGAAGACGTTCCTGCCCCCGTCGGCCGAGGGCAGGCTGCACGTCGCCTTCGCGGTCACCGAGCCGGACGCCGGCACCGACACCTCCCGGATCAAGACGATGGCCGAGCGCGACGGCGACGGCTGGGTGATCTCCGGCCAGAAGATCTGGACGAGCAAGGCGCTGGAGTCCGACGTCGCGCTGATCCTGGCCCGCACCTCCCCCGCGCCCGACGAAGGGCGGCGCCGGTTCGAGGGCCTCAGCCTGTTCCTGATCGACCTGGACCGCGACCACGTCGACATCCGGCCCATTCCCAAGGTGGGCAGGAATGCCGTCGCCAGCTGCGAGACCTTCTACGACCGGCTACCGGTGGAGGGCTGGCGCCTGGTCGGCGAGGAGGGCAAGGGTTTCAAACACATCCTGTCCGGCATGAACCCCGAGCGGATCCTGATCGCCGCCGAGGCCATCGGGATCGGCTACGCGGCACTGCGCCGCGCCACCGAATACGCCAAGGTGCGCGAGGTCTTCGACCGGCCGATCGGCAGCAACCAGGCCATCAGCCACCCGCTCGCCGACGCCTACGCGCGCCTTGAGGCCGCCTGGCAGATGACCATGGTGGCGGCGGGCCGCTATGACGCGGACCTTTCCTGCGGCGCCGAGGCGAACATCGCCAAATATCTGGCCGCGCAGGCCGGGTACGACGCCGCCGACCGGGCCGTACAGACCCACGGCGGGCTGGGGTACGCGCACGAGTTCCACGTCGAGCGCTACTGGCGCGAGGCACGGATCATGCGGCTGGCTCCGGTCAGCCAGGAGATGTCCCTCAACTTCATCGCGCAGCAGGTCCTCGGTCTGCCGCGCAGCTACTGAGCCGTGATGGCTGGAACAGGGGGGAAGGTGTCGATCCAGGGCCGGCTGGCCGGCCGGGTCGCGTACGTGCTCGGCGGCGGCAGCCACGGGCCGGCGCGTCCCGGGGAGTCGTTCCCGATGGGCAACGGCAGGGCGATCGCCCTGCGCCTGGCCGCCGAGGGCGCCACCGTCGTGGTCGGTGACATCGACCTCGGCCGGGCCCAGGCGACCGTGGACGCGCTGGCCGTCCCCGGCCTCGCGGTCGAGGTGGACGCCGCCGACGCGGAGTCCTGCACGGCGGCCGTGGCGGCGGCGCTCGACACCTATCACCGGCTCGACGTCGTCGTGTGCAACGTCGGCGTCTCGGGCCGGGAACCGATCAAGGCACAGAGCGTTCCGGAGTGGGAACGCTCCGAGACGGTCAACGTCCGGTCGCACTGGCTCACCGCCCAGGCGGCGCTGCAGCCGATGCTCGATCGATCGCAGGGCTCGTTCGTCTTCGTCGGCTCCACCGCCGGCCTGCTGAGCAGCCGCCGCTCCCTGTCCTACGAGGCCACCAAGGCGGCACAGCTCGCCGTCATGCGGCACATCGCCGTCCGGTACGCCGCGCGCGGCATCCGCTCCAACGCGGTCGTGCTCGGCAACATCGACTCGGCGCTGGTCCGGCGCGAGTTCGGCGAGGACCCCACCTCCGCACGCGCCGCCGTGGTCCCCATGGGCCGCGAGGGCCGTCCCGAGGAGGCCGCCGCCGCCGTCGCCTTCCTCGCCTCCGACGACGCCGGCTATGTCACCGGCCAGAGCCTGATCGTCGACGGCGGCGTCAGCGCGGCCTGGCCCACCCCACCGTCCGCCCTACAGAGGGGATAGACGACTCTCATGCAGAGCGACGCAGTAATCCGCGGGGTCGGCATGACCCCGTTCGGCAAGTTCCTCGGCTCCTCGATGAAGGACCTGGGCAGGGCGGCGGTCAACGCCGCGCTGGACGACGCCGGTGTCCGGGTCGGCGACATCCAGGCCGTGTTCTTCGCCAACGCGCTCGCCGGCCTCATCACCGGTCAGGAGTGCATCAGAGGCGAGACCGTCACCTACCCCCTGGGGTTCGGCACGATCCCGGTGCACAACGTGGAGAACGCGTGCGCCTCCGGAGGCAACGCCCTGCACCTCGCGTGGCTGGCGGTCGCCTCGGGGATGTACGACACCGTGCTCGCGCTGGGTGTGGAGAAGGCCAACCACGAGGACCGCGTCCGCACCTTCAGCGCGTTCGGCTCGGGTATGGACGTCGAGGACGGCTTCGCGGTGGGCGACGACGCCGGGCAGGATCGCAGCCCGTTCGTCGACCGCCAGGCGCGCCTCGCGCGGACACTCTTCGAAGACCGCGGCGTGACCATGGAGGGCCTCGCCCGGGTGGCTTCGCGGTCGCTGGAGAACGCCCGGCTCAACCCGATGGCCCACCGCAGGTTCGGTGGATCGCCCCAGGACGTGCTGCAGGCCCGTGTCGTGGTCGACCCGATCACCGTGCTGATGAGCTCCCCGATCAGCGACGGCGCCGCGGCCGTCGTGGTCACCCGGCGCCCGGACCCCGAGCGCTCGGGCCGCGACGTCAGGATCCTCGCCTCCCGGATCGCCACCCGCCCGCCCAAGGGCCTGGCGGGCGCCCCCGGCGCGGCGAAGGCCGCGGGCCTGGCGGCGTACGAGCAGGCGGGGCTCGGTCCCGGTGACATCGACTTCGTCGAGGTGCACGACGCGTCCGTCGCGTACGAACTGCTCACCTGGAGCGAGCTGGGGCTCTGCGAGCCCGGCCAGGAGCAGGAATGGGCGATGAAGGGCGGTACCGAGCGCTCCGGGGCCATGCCGGTGAACGCCTCCGGCGGCCTCGTCGGCCGGGGACACGCCCTGGGCGCCAGCGGGCTCGCCCAGGTCTTCGAGCTCACCCAGCAGATCCGCGGCGAGGCGGGCGACCGTCAGCTGCCCCGGGCCCGGGTGGGCCTGGCCCAGATCGGCGGCGGTGTCATCGACTGGGAGACCGCCGTCTCCTCCGTGCACATCCTCGCCGGGGCGTGACCCGTTGCCCGGCACCCCCCTCGTGGTCGACGGCCACATGCACATCCTGGACGCGTCCTGGCTGCCCGAAGGGCTCCGCAGGGCGTGGGCGCGGCAGGCCGCGGGGCGCACCCACCCCGAGCGGGACCCCGCGGACATCCTCTGCCGCGTCGGGAAGGGGCAGAGCGACCCGGACGGCTCGCTGACCATCGCCGCCTTCGACACCGCCGGGGTGGCCGCCGGGGTCATGCCGGTCGTGGACTGGACGATCGTGGGCCGCCCCGCGGGGGAGCACCTGCCCATCCGCGACCTGCACGCCCGCTGCCAGTCTCTGGCCGACGCGGCGCCCGGCAGGCTCTTCTTCTGCGCGGGCATCGACCCGCGACACCCCGACGCCGCGCAGATCCTGGAGCACGCGGCCGGGATGGGGAACTGCCGCGGCGTGAAGCTCTACCCGGCGGCGGGCTGGGCGCTGGCCGACCCGGCCCATTCCTGGCTGTTCGAGCGGCTCGTCGAGATGGGCCTGCCCGCCGTCGTCCACACCTCGCCACTGGGCGGTGACCCGCTGCAGACCGTACGCTCGCGGCCCGCCGAGGTGGCCGCGCTGCTGGCCAGGTACCCCACGCTGACCGTCGTCTTCGCGCACGCGGGCATCGAGGCATGGTGGGCGGAGGCGCTCGACTCGGCCACCGGGTGGCAGCGGGCCTATCTGGAGCTGTCGCTGTGGCAGCGGTGCGCGTTCGCCGACTACGCCGAGTTCCGCAGGCGGGTCGCCAGGATGCGGTCCCAGCTGGGGGCGCACCGGCTTGTCTTCGGCTCCGACATCATCCGCGGCACCAAGGAGGACCCCCGGGGCGAGGAGCTCGTGACCTGGATCGATAGGGTCATCAGCCTCGCGGAGCCGTTCGGGGGAGAGCCGCCGGTGCTGTCCGCGGAGGAGCTGGCTCTGTTTTTGGCCGCTAACGCGGTCCGTGTTTTCGATCTCAGGGAGCTTTCATGAGCGACACGATGGGAGAGGTCTTCGAGAAGGCCGGCAGGCGCTTCGCCGCACGCGTCGCGGTCGAGTCGCAGGGCGTCAGCCGGACCTTCGCCGAGGTTCTGGAGGCGGGCAGACGGCTGGCCAACGCGCTGCGCGACCGCGGGCTGGAACCGGGGACCCACGTGGCCGCGCTCCTGGAGAACCGGATCGAGTCCCTTGAGATCTACGTCGGGCTGGCCCTCGGCGGCTACCCCGTGGTGCACGTCAACGACCGGCTGACCGCCGACGAGATCGACTACGTGCTCACCGACTCCGGGGCGCAGGCCCTCGTGCACACCGACGGGGTCGCCGCCACGGTGCGGCGGACCCGGTCGGCATCGAGGCTCAAGGCGTGGTTCGCCGTCGGCTCCCCCCTCCCCGACGGCGCCGAGTCCTACTCCGAGGCGTTGCGGCGGGCGAGCGACGCGCCGCTGCCGCACACCGCCGCCCCGGAGGACATCGCCATCATCGGCTACACCAGCGGTACCACGGGTTTCCCCAAGGGGGCGCTCGCCTCGCACCGCGCCGTGGTGGGCTGCACCAAGCTGGTGCCCTACGCCTATCGGCTCCCGCTGCACGGGCACTGCGCGTTTCCCGGCGCCTGGTCCTTCGTGTCGGGCATCTGGGGCGTCATCTTCCCGCACTTCTACACGGGTGGCACGGTGTCCTTCATCCCGGGTGCCACCCCCGAGGAGTGGGGCAGGCACATGGTGGAGCGCGGCTCGACCTTCACCCTGGGCCTCACGCCACTGATCCCCGGCCTGCTCGAAGCGCTGCGCCTGTACCCCGAGGTGCTCGACACCCTGCAGACCGTGCTCCACTCCGGTGGCCCGCTCCCGCCGGAGCTGGCCGGTGAACTGGTGGACGTGATCGGCGACCGGCTGGTGGAGACGTGGGGCATGACCGAGGTCGTCGGCCCGATCACCATCACCAACCGCCAGGACTGGACCGGCCGAACCCAGGCCAAGGACATCTTCGCCTCGGTGGGCCGTCCGCTGCCGACGGCCACGGTCCGGGTGGTGGACGGCGATCGCAAACCCGTCCCCGTGGGCCAGGTCGGTGAGCTCGCCATCGAGTGCGACACCATGTTCTCCGGGTATCACGGGCGGCCGGAGAAGACCGCGGAGGCGCTCGTGAACGGCGAGTACTTCACCGGCGACCTGGGCTACCAGGACGAGGCCGGATATTTCTACGTCACCGGGCGTTCCCAGGAGCTGATCATCAGTGGCGGCGCGAACGTGTACCCGGCGGAGGTCGAGCGGGTTCTGCTGTCCATGGACGAGGTCGCGGACTCGGCGGTGTTCGGCCTGCCCGACGAGCGGTGGGGCGAGGCCGTCTCGGTCGCCATCGTGGTCCGGAAGGGGCACACCCTCACCGAGTCGCAGGTCGTCGAGTACGTCCGGGAGCGACTCGCCGGATACAAGAAGCCGCAGAAGATCTTCTTCGTGGACGAGCTGCCCCGCAACTCCAGCATGAAGATCATGAAGCATGTGCTGCGCGACTCGTTCTTGAACAGCGAAGGGATCGCATCGTGAAGATCGGCATCAGTGAGTGGTACCCGGGAGCCGGCCACCGCGCCGGACGCTGGTCCATCGAGTCGGCCCAGCTCATCGAGGAGCTCGGTTTCAACTCGGTCTGGCTTCCCGAGCACGTCGTCTTCATGCCGCGCTACGACTCCAGGTACCCGTACGAGGAGTCGGGCGCGACCGAGGTCAACGCCACCCGGGGGGTGCACGACCCGCTCGTCCTGGCCGGCGCGATCGCCGCCGCCACCGAGCGCGTCCGCATCGGCACGTACGTGATGGTGATCCCGCAGCGCAACCCGATCGTCACCGCCCGGCAGATCGCCAGCGTCGACCAGCTCTCAGGCGGCCGGTTCAGCGTCGGCGTCGGTGTCGGCTGGTCGGCCGAGGAGTACGCGGTGCTGGACGTGCCGTTCGAGCGCCGCGGCGCGCGCATGGACGAGTACCTGCGCGTGATGAAGGCGACCTGGGCCGAGGACGAGCTGACCGAGTTCCACGGCGAGTTCGTTGACTTCCCGCCGCTCTACGCCTTCCCCAAGCCGGTACAGCGCCCGCACCCCCCGATCATCGTCGGCGGCAACAGCCCGGCCACGCTGCGCCGCATCGTGGAGCTGGGCGACGGATGGGCCGGCTACAGCCAGAGCTACGACGACATCGCCCGCTTCACCGAGGAACTGGAGAAGCGCCTGACGGCCGCGGGGCGCAGCCGTGCCGAGGTCTCCCTGCGCGTCGGCCGGCGGGCCAAGGGGAAGACGGAGAAGGACTGGGAGGACGACGCCGTCTACATCCGCCGCTGCGCCGAGCTGGGGCTCGACGAGGTCGTGGTCTCCCCGCGCATCGGCGACGAGAACTACGAGCGCGACATGACCCGCTACGCCGAGATCGTCGGCCTCCGCTAGGGCGGGGAGTGTCGACTTGACGGCTCTGGCACGCCTGCGGCCCCTACCACCTGGGACCGGCTTCGGTGATCACAGGAGGCCGGGATCGGTGACGCCCGGTGCCGGCCACACGGACAGGTGCGGCTGTCGGAGCTGTTTCGCTCCGGACACGTACAGGTTCCCCGCCTCGTCGATGGCCAGACCCGCGGGGGATTCCACCTCGGCGACGGTTGACCGGTTCCCGTCGGGTGTGATGCGCTCGACCGTTCCGCCCGACCAGTTGGACACGTACACGGCACCGGCGCGGTCGAAGGCGATTCCGGTCGGTGCTGAGAAGTCCGTGTACAGAGCCGTGGCGGGCGCGTCCGGGCCTGGGCCGGAGGCCGGGGGCGGGGCCGCCTCCGTCGGGCCTAGGCCACCGCGACTCGGCGGCGGTACCGGCCGGGCGCCACGCCGAACTCCCGCTTGAAGGCGTTGCCGAAGGCGAACTCCGACCCGTACCCCACTCGCTCGGCCACCTCCGCCACCGACGCGTCGGATTCGCGCAGCATGCGCGCCCCGCTCATCAGCCGCCACCAGGTCAGGTACGCCAGCGGCGGCTGCCCGACCAGCCCCGTGAAGCGGCGGGCGAAGCCGGCGCGCGACAGGCCCGCGTGGGCGCCGAGCGACTCGACCGTCCAGCGGCGGGCCGGGTCGCGGTGGATGGCGTCGAGCGCGCGGCCGATGGCCGGGTCGGCCAGCGCGGCGGCCCAGCCGGACAGCGTGCAGGGCTCGTCCTGGGTCTCGAAGTAGGCCCGCAGGACGTACAGCTGCAACATGTCGAGCAGGGACGACACAACGGTGTCCGTGCCGGGGCGCGGGTTGTCGATCTCAGCGGCCAGCAGCTCGACGGCGGCCCGCAGCTCCGGATGGCTGCCGAGCGTCGCGGGCAGGTGGATCACGCCGGGCAGCGAGCTCAGGATCGGGTGAGTCCTGTCGGGGGCGAGCCGGTAGCCGCAGGACAGGATCACCGTCTCGGCCCCGGCGCCACCGAAACCGGCCGAGGTGAACAGCTCGGAATGCGGGTCGCAGTCCGACTCGACCAGCGGCCTCGCGGGATCGTCGGCCAGCCCGAACAGGTCGCCGTGCGGCAGGAACACCAGGTCGCCCATGCTCAGCGGAACGGGCTCGCCATCCGAGGGAATGAGCCAGCAGGACCCGCGCAGCACCACCTGGAAACCCGCGGACCCGGGCGTCGCGCGGAACGACACACCCCAGGGCGCCCGCCAGGAGACGCGGGCGGAGGTGGGGCGCCCGCACCGGATGAAGGCCGCCACGTCGCTCAGCGCATCCATGCGGCCAGTCTATGGCCTGAGACGCTGGCGTATAAATGTTGGACAGCAGCGCATTCAGTATCTCAGCAGGTCTCCCTACGGTGGTTCACGTAACCGATTGAGGGAGCACTGACATGCTGAAGGTAGGCATCATCCTGGGCAGCACCCGTCCCGGCCGCAACGGCGAGGCGGTGGCGCACTGGGTCCGCGACCTGGCGGTCAAACGAGACGACGCCGAGTACGAGCTCGTCGATCTGAAGGACTACGACCTGGGCAACCTGGACGAGCCCGAGCACCCCGCCATGGGCAACTACCAGCACGAGCACACCAAGCGCTGGTCGGCCAAGGTCTCGTCCCTGGACGCGTTCGTGATCGTGACCCCCGAGTACAACAACTCGTACCCCGGCGCGCTCAAGAACGCCCTCGACTTCCTGTACGCGGAATGGAACAACAAGGCGGCCGGTTTCGTCGGCTACGGCGTAGACGGCGCGCCCCGGGCGATCTCGCACCTGCGGCACGTCCTGGGCCTGCTCAGTGTGGCCACCGTGTCGAACCAGGTCGGGCTGTCGATCCACAGCGACTTCGCGGACGGCTCCAAGCCCGCCGCCGCTCACGAGGACCGGCTGAACCTCGTCCTCGACCAGATCCTCACCTGGGGCTCCGCCCTGCGTCCGCTCAGGGGTGCGCCGGCGAGCTGATCGACTGCTGGGTCGATGTCGGCGATGTCGGCGATGCCGGTGGCGCCGTGGGGTTTCCGTTCCCGCCCGCCACCGTCGAGGAGGTCGCCCCGGCCGCCGAGCAAACCGGCGGATCCTCATGCGGCGAGTTCCTTCGCGGCGGCACGGATCTCGTCCAGCAGGACCACGAGATCGTCCTCGGTGGTGGCCGGGGGGAGGACGCAGGCGCGCAGTGCCGCCGTTACCCCCCGGGCCGCCGCGAACAGGGGCACACCCCTGTGATTCGGCCTTTCGAAACGTGCCATTACAGGATGTTGTAATTCTTGTAAAGAGCGATCGTTTACGAACACCCATGCCGATCTTGACGAAGATCCGTTCCGGCATATCAGGTTATTTCGTTTCATTGTTAGGCGATGGCAGAAACCTGCCATGAGAGGCATCCCCCAGACAAAGGCAGAGCCCATGGTCAAACGAGCCCTCGCAGCCGTCGCCCTCTCCCTCGTCACATTACTCGGATTAACACTGCCCGCCTACGCGGTGACACTGGAGCAAAAGCTCGCCGCACTTTCCGGTTTCAGCCAGCCCACGGCGTCCAGCGCCGCCAGTTGGCGCTCTGCCTGGCAGAACCAGGCGGGCTGGGCGGACTACGCCTTCGACTGGTCGACCGACCTCTGTTCGAGCAGCCCTGACCAGCCACTCGGCTTCGACTTCAGAATGCCGTGCCGACGTCACGACTTCGGCTACCGCAACTACAAGGCGGTGAGCCAGTTCCCGGCGAACAAGGCACGCATCGACGACGCGTTCTACTTCGATATGAAGCAGGTTTGCGCGGGATATTCCACCATCCCCAGGAACACCTGCAACGGCCTCGCCTGGACCTATTACCAGGCGGTCAGGGAATTCGGCACCCTCAACGTCACCGAGGCGCAGATCGAACGAATCCGCCAGACCGCCGAGCAGGCCGCCCAGACCACCGAGATGTGACCCGTCCACGCGGGATCACTCCCACCCGCTGACCGCCGCCGGGCCGGTTACGTGCCGGCCCGGCACGTCCGGGGGTAGCCGTGGCGACGGCCGGCTCGAACTCCCCGCCTACGGCCGGACTCCCGGTGAATGTTCGCATCGGCCGGGCTTAATCCATGTCGACGTTGTCGAGGAGTCGAAGGAGGCGCGAGAGCACTTGGACGCAGGCGGTGACCTCGGCGTCGGTCAGGTCGCCGCCGACCTGGCGCAGCACCGTGCGCTCGCGGTCGATCACGGCGGTGATGGCGGCCTGGCCCTCCTCGGTCAATCGGATGAGGGAGGACCTCTTGTGCGCCGGGTTGGGGACGAACTCGACCAGGCGTCGCGCGGCAGCATCGTTGATCATGCGCTGCACGAACTGGCGGCTCAGCGCCTGGGCCCGACCCATCTGGGGGACGGTCATGAGCCCGTGCTCGCGGAGCATGTTAAGCACGGCTCGCACCCCGACTGACAGCCCCTCGATGGGCGCGTCCTGTTCCACCTTGCGCTGGGCGCGCCGGTACAGCGGCCCCACCAGGTCGAACACCTCGATGAGCCGGTCGGCCAACTCTTCGGACGCCAGGCCGCGGTCTGTTTCGCTCACCTCACCATGATGACACCTGGGTTGTCATCTTTGGCCAATAATGACACCCTGGTTGTCATGAATGATCTGTTCTGGCTCGACACCGGCACTGGCCGACCCCTCGTCCTGCTGCACGGCGGCTTCGTGGACCACGGCATGTGGGGTGACCAGATTCCGGTCTTCGCCTCGCGGTACCGCGTCATCGCGCCCGACGCCCGCGGCCACGGCCGGTCCGCCAACGCCACCGAGTCGTTCCGGCTCACCGACGACCTCGCCGAGCTGCTGCGCCACCTGGGCACCGGCCCCGCGATCCTGGTGGGAGTCTCCATGGGGGCGAGCGTCGCGGTCGACACCGCGCTGGAGCACCCGGAGCTGGTCAGCGCCGTGGTCGTCAGCGGCGCCGGGACCAGCGAACCGTATTTCACCGACCCCTGGACCACCCAGGCCATGGCCGTGTGGCACTCGGCGATGGCCGCTGGTGATCTTGATGCCTCGGTCGAGGGGTTCATGCTCTTCGCCGCGGGCCCGCACCGCACCCTCGACGATCTCGACCCCGAGGTCGTGAGCCGCCTGCGCCGGATGGCCCGGGGCACCATGTCCAAGCACACCGGCGACGAACCCAACCTGCTCGTCCCGGTGCGCGACACCTGGGACCGCGTCGCCAGGATCGACGTTCCCGTGCTGGCCGTCAACGGCGCCATCGACTCGCCCGACCACATCGGCATGGCCGAACGCCTCGTCCGCACCGTTGCCGACGGCCGCGCGATCTCGGTCGACGGGAGCGCCCACTACCCCAACATGGAGCGCCCGGACATCTTCAACGAGATCCTCGAAGACTTCCTGCGCACCGTGTGACCACACCGCCGACAGTTCCGATCAGCCCGTTCCGGCAGGCATCGCGGACTCCCCGCTCACTCACACGTCCAGGGTCACCGCGCAGGTCCAGCCGCGGGGTTCACGAAGGAAGCGCAGGTCGTGCAGGGCGACTGCTTTGGGGAGAGCGCCGATCTGGGAGATGGTGGCGACATCGGCCATGTCCAGCCGCAGCCACAGCCCGCTCTGATCCTCACCCGCTTCGACGCCGCAGGGGATCCTCGCGGTGGTGTCCATGCGGTAGATCACCTCGTCGAGCGCTGTCACGAGCTGGTCCTCGGGGAAGCCGGGGCCGATGCGTACCGTCTGGACGGCGTCGCTTTCGGCGTGGCCGAGATCGGCGAAGCCTTCGATCATGGCGCGGATCGCTTCGGCGATGCACTCGGCGGCGGTGGGCGCCCACGCCTCGATGCGGGCGTCGGCGGTGTGGGGCAGGGCACGGTGGCCTTTCACCGGGATCAGCCCTTCACCACGCCGAGCGGGACCAGCCGGGCGACCCTGCGGCACAGGCCGGCTCCGACGCCGGCGGCCACCACGGCGTCGACGTCCTTGTAGGCGCTCGGAGCCTCCTCCGCCAAGCCGCGCCAGGACGAGCCGCGCACGGCGATGCCCTGCGCCTCCAGCAGGTCGCGAAGCCGGCGTCCGTCGATGGAGCGGGCGGCTTGGTGGCGGCTACGGGTGCGGCCGGCACCGTGGCAGGTGGAGTGGAAGGCATCTGCGCCGGTCACGCCGGTGAGTACGTGGGAGGCGGTGCCCATGGTGCCGGGAATGAGCACCGGTTGGCCGTAGGGTGCCAGATCGGCCGGTAGGTCGGGGTGGTGCGGCGGGAGTGCCCGGGTGGCGCCCTTGCGGTGTACGCACAACCGCATCCCCTCGTGTACCTCGATCTTGGCGAGGTTGTGCGACACGTCGTAGACCAGGTCCACGGTGGCGCCGGTCACGTGGCGGAACGCTGTGCGGGTGGCCTCGGTGAGCAGTTGCCGGTTGGCCCTGCCGTAGTTGGCCGCGGCGGCCATCGCGCCCAGGTAGGCACGGCCCTCGCGGGATTCGACCGGGGCGCAGGCGAGCTGCCGGTCCGGGACGCTGATGCCGTAACCCGGCATGGCCTTTTCCATGACGCGGACATGATCGGTGCAGATCTGGTGTCCCAGGCCCCGCGACCCGCAGTGGATCATCACGCATACCTGGCCGAGCCGGAGACCGAACGCGGCCGCCACCGCCGGGTCGTAGATCTTCTCGACCGCCTGGACCTCCAGGAAGTGATTTCCGGAGCCGAGGCTGCCGACCTGGACCAGGCCTCGTTCGACCGCGCGGGGGCTGACCTGTGCCGGGTCGGCGTCGGCGACCGCCCCGAAGTCCTCGCAGCGGTCCAGATCGCGGGGCAGGCCATGGCCGTGCTGTACGGCGTAGCCCGCACCGCCGTACAGCACCCCTTCGAGTTGCCCCTCGGAAAGCCGCCATAGCCCGCCTTGGCCGATTCCGCGGGGTGTGGTCCTGTCCAACTCGTCCATGAGCCGATTCAGCGTGGTGGCGAGTTGGTCGCGCTGGAGAGCGACGGTGAGCAGCCGTACTCCACAGGAGATGTCGAACCCGACTCCGCCGGGTGAGACCACTCCGCCCGCGGCGATGTCGGTGGCCGCCACGCCGCCTATCGGGAAGCCGTACCCCCAGTGGATGTCGGGCATGGCGTAGGAGGCGCGCACGATGCCGGGCAGCATGGCCACGTTGACGACCTGCCGCAAGGCCTGCTCTTCGGGAAGCAGGTCACCGGAGGCGAACACGATCCCGGGGACCGGCATGTGGTCGTGCCGGTCGATCCGGAACCGGAAGGGCGTCTCCTGGATGAGTCTCGTGGAGGTGTCGTATCGCGTCATATCTCGACCCGGCGCATCGGGGTGGCCGCCGCGAGTCCGTCGCCGATCCGCGTCACCGGCCGGTGCCTGCGACGGAACCGCGGCCGATCACCTGCTGGGGGGATGTGGAGGCGTGCCGACGGCTCATGCCGTGTCAACCCCCGCCCCTGACGAGGCCGGCGGCGAGCAACAGTTCGTGAGCGAGCCGCGCGGCCTGCTCGGGGTGCATCTGCCCGGGCTCCTGCATGGGGCCGGCCTCCATGCCCCGCGCGAGGGCCAGATTGGCCTCGGCCAGCACCTGGATCTGCTTCTCGATCCTGCTGACCCGGGCCTTGAGAAGGTTCAGCTCGACCTCGAGCGAGTGCGTTTCCCCGGACGCCGGAACCGTACTGGGTTTGGACTGAGACATCAGATCCACCTCCCAGGAAGTGTTCTCCTTCTCACCCTTGCCGGGGCCGATACTCGCGGCACAGGGACTTACGTCCTTCGTTGGCCGGTCCTTAGGTCCCATCGACGAGGACCGTTCCGGTGCCGCCGGAGCCGGCGCGAGGGACGACGACCACTTGCTGATCATCTTCATAGAAGATCCTGCCGGGAGTCGTGGTGCGGATTTCACCGGGAGCCGGCGATGTGCCCTCCTGATCGTCATGCTCCCCGAAGGTCATTGTGCACATGTCGCGCGCCCCCGTGATCGCATCGCCTCCATGGATCTTCCGGCTCGGGCGTCTGCACCACCGCCGGATTGCCGCAACGCCGGCCTCAGCGGGGAGCCTGTGAGAGCGCGAGCTGCCGGAGGAAGACGGCGTTGGACGGTGACGTGCGCAGACCGTCGAGTATCCCGGTGAGCGCCTGCTCGTGGTTCAGGCCCGCGAGCACCTGCCGGAGCTTCCAGATGATCTCTCGCTCGTCGTCGGCGAGGAGCAGTTCCTCCCGCCGTGTGCTGGAGGAGGTCACGTCCACGGCGGGGAACAGGCGCTGCTCGGCGAGAGTCCGGTCAAGCCGCAGCTCCATGTTGCCGGTGCTCTTGAACTCCTCGAAGAGGTAGTCGTCCATCCGCGAGCCCGTCTCGACGAGCGCGGTCGCGAGGATGGAGAGCGAGCCGCCCTCCTCGGTCGCGCGGGCCGCGCCGAACAGCCGTTTCGGCTGGTGGACGGCGTACGCGTCGACCCCGCCCGTCAGCGTCCTGCCGCCTTTCGGGGCGATGACGTTGTACGCCCGGCCGAGCCGGGTCAGGGAGTCCATGAGGACGACGACGTCCCGGCCACGCTCGACGAGCCGTTTGGCCCGCTCGATCGCGAGTTCGGCGAGCGCCGTATGGTCGCGTTCGGGCTGGTCGAACGTCGAGGCGATCACCTCGCCGCGCACCTGCCGGCGGAAGTCGGTGACCTCCTCGGGGCGCTCACCCACAAGTACCACCATGAGGTGGACAGTGGGATGGTTCGCCGCGATGGCGTCGGCGATCGCCTTGAGCGCCATGGTCTTCCCGGTCTTCGGCGGCGCGGCGATCAGGCCGCGCTGCCCCAGGCCGACCGGGGTGATGAGGTCGATCAGGCGGGTGATGGGTGATCCCGTCTCCAGAAGCAGGCGGCGGCGGGGGTGGACGGGCGTCATATCGGCGAAGTGCGGCCGTGCGCCGCCCGGCTCCGCGCCGTCGATCGACACCACCTCGGCCGGCTTGCCGTACGGCTTGCGCAGGAGTGCCGTGATCAGGTCGCCCGGGCGCAGGCCGAGTGCTTTCACTCGTGCGGCGGGCAGGCAGGCGTCGTCCTCGCCCGGGAGGTAGCCGCTCGCCCTGAGGTAGGCCCTCCCGTCGCGGACGTCGAGCAACCCGGTCACCTCCCGTTCTTCGGCGGGTGGGCGTGTGCTGTTCCGGGCTACCGGGGCGGTGGTCGTGGTGTTTCTTTTCGAGGGCTTGTCGGTGGTGATGGTCATGGGCGTGTCCTTAAGACCGGAAATGGATGATGGAAAGGGGGATGCGCGCCTATTCGGCCCGATGGCGGGCATGGCGCGATGAAGTTCTGGCAGGCGGCGGGCGGTTCACGCGCACAAAGAGAGGTGCGTGATGACGCCGTCCGGTTGCCGAACGGGAAGTGACGCCCTCAGCAGTGGGCGAAAGCGGAATACCGACGCTCAGCGGCGGCTGGAGAAGGGCTCTGAATCGGAAAAGGGATCAGATCGATCACATCGACGAGCCATTTACACGGTAACACCATCCCCGGGGTCGAACGCAACCCAGGATCCTGGCGTACCACCTGCCGAGGACGAGAGACCCTCAGGCGGATGTGACGCTGGAGCGGCCCAAGCCGCGCGGCGCCACCGCCGCGGTCGAATTGATCGACCACCGGCTGAGAGTTCGCCGAACGGTACGCCGCCACCTATGAAGCCGGAACCCGCGCATCACCGATTTGCGCCGGCCTCCGGAGGCCACCGGGTGGCGTCGAGGAGGCGGGTGCCGAGTGTGCGCAGGTGTTCGATGAGTTCGGGTGGTTCGTGCACCTCGAAGGCGACGCCGATCTGCGCGACCCATATTGCGAGTTCGTCGAGGGAGTTCGAGCCGGCGTTGAGCACGCACGCATCGTCGCCGTCGGGTTCGACGGTCGCGACCGTCGGCGGCATCCGCGCGGCGATGACGTCGGCGGGGGCGTGCATCGTGAACCGGGCGCGGTAGCGGTATGGGCTGACCGAGATCCGCTCGGCGACGTAGCGGGCCAGGTCGCCGCCGGGTGGCTGCCGGGGAGTGAAGCGTGGCCCGTTCGGCGAGCACAGGCGCATCCGGTCGACGCGGAAGGTGCGCCAGTCGGACCGGGTGGTGTCCCAGGCGACCAGGTACCAGCGGCGGCCCGAGCTCACCAGCCGGTGCGGCTCGGCGGTGCGGCGGGCCTCGGTCCCATCGTGGGCGCGGTAGTCGAACCGCAGGCTGTCTCGGTCACGGATGGCCGCGGCGATCGCGGTGAGCACCGTCGGGTCCACGGCATCGGCCGTGTTCGCCAGCGGGAGGGTGGCTGTGCGCAGGGCGCCGACGCGGTGCCGGAGCCGGGGCGGGAGCACCTGCTCTAGTTTGACGAGTGCACGGACCGAGGTGTCCTCGATCCCGGCCACGCCGGAGACGGCGGCGGTGCCGAGTCCGAGGGCGACCGCGACCGCCTCGTCATCGTCGAGCAGCAGCGGTGGAACACCCGTGCCGGCGCCGAGACGGTATCCGGGCGTTCCCGCGGTGGCGTGCACGACGTACCCCAGCGCGCGCAGCCGGTCCACGTCGCGGCGGATGGTGCGGGCCGAGACGCCGAGGCGCTCCGCGAGCTCCGTGCCCGGCCAGTCCTTCGGCGTCTGCAACAGCGACAGCAGCCGCAGTAGCCGGGCCGATGTCTCCAACATGACGACCATCCTAGGACAGGACCTGGCCTAACCGGCTCCTATCGTGGCAGACATGAACGGCGACACGCAGATACACCGGTTCCGGATCGACATCCCGCAGGAGCGGCTGGAGGACCTGCGCGCCCGGCTGGCGGCGACACGCTGGCCGGACGAACTGCCCGGAGCGGGCTGGTCCTACGGGGTTCCGGTGGGCTACGCGCAGCAACTGGCCGAGTACTGGCGGACCGGTTTCGACTGGCGTGCCGCTGAGACGCGGCTGAACACTTTTCCGCAGTTCACGACGCGGATCGACGGGCAGGACATCCACTTCCTGCACGTCCGCTCGCCCGAGCCGGACGCGTTGCCGCTGATCATCACACACGGCTGGCCCGGCTCGATCGCCGAGTTCATGAAGGTGATCGAGCCGCTGAGTGACCCGGTCGCGCACGGTGGCGAGCCGGCCGATGCCTTCCATGTCGTCGCACCGTCGATTCCCGGATTCGGCTTCAGCGGGCCGACCACCGAGCCCGGCTGGGACCTGAACCGCGTTGCGCGAGCGTGGGCGCAGCTGATGAGCCGCCTCGGCTACCGGCGCTACGGCGCCCACGGCGGCGACAGCGGCGCGGTCATCTCACCGATGCTGGGCCGCGCCGACTCCGCGCACGTCGCGGGCGTGCACGTCAACGGCGCCCTCGGGTTCCCGACCGGCGACCCGGCCGAGTTCGAGGGACTCACCCCGGCCGAACTCGCCCGGCTCGGCCAATACCAGGACTCCGACCGCAGCGGCTATGCGATCATCCAGGCGACCCGGCCGCAGACCCTGGCGTTCGGCCTGCACGACTCACCCGCGGCCCAACTCACGTGGATCGCCGAGAAGTTCAAGGAGTGGACCGACCCGGCCCACGAGCTCCCCGAAGACGCCGTGGACGTCGACCAGATGCTCACCGACATCAGCATCTACTGGTTCACCGGGACCGCCGCCTCATCAGCCCGCCTCTACAAGGAGACACAGGAATCATGGGGCGCCGCGTCCGGATACTCGGCAGTGCCCCACGGCGTCGCCGTGTTCCCCGGCGACGCCGGAGTCCGGAGCATCGCCGAACGCGACCACAACGTCGTGCACTGGTCGGAATACGACCGGGGCGGCCACTTCGCCGCCATGGAAACCCCCGACCTGCTCATCCAGGACATCCGGACCTTCTTCCGCCCCCTGCGATGACACGCGAAAACGTTCGCCGTTCGACCTGATCACGTCCGGGCCGGCCCACACCGAGCCGACCCGGACGCGATGAAACGCAGGTCAGAGGGTCTCGTCGGTGGGGGCCACCGTGAGTTGCCGGCCGGAAGTGGCCGGCCTGGGAGCCCGGATCACTATCCAGGCCGCCGTCGGCGGTGGTAGGTCAGAAGGGGAAGGTCCGGTCCTGGTCGCGTACGGTGACCCACTGGAGCTCGCAGAACTCCTCGGCGGCGAAACCGAGCCCGAAACGTCCCCAGCCGCTGTCCTTGACGCCGCCGAACGGCATGTGCGGCTCGTCGTTGACCGGCTGGTCGTTCACGTGGACGATGCCGACGTCCAGTTTCGCCGCCAGTCGCAGGCCGCGGCGGCTGTCACCCGTGATGATCGAGGCGGCCAGGCCCAGATCCGACCGGTTGGCCCGGACGACCGCCTCCTCGGCCGAGGCGACGGCCTCCAGGATCACGACCGGCCCGAAGGTCTCGCCGTGGGCGATCTCGGCCTCGTCGGGGACGTCGGTGAGCACGGTGGCCGGATAGCAGGGCGGCCGGGGGACTCCGCCGGCCAGGATGCGGGCGCCGAGTTCGACGGCCTCGTTGACGCGGCGGTCGAGGAGGGCCAGGGCCCACTCGTTGATGACCGGCCCGACGACCGTCGCCGGATCGCGCGGGTCGCCCGTCGGCAGCGCCGCCACCTTGGCCGCGAACCGCTCGGCGAACTCCTCGGCCAGCGGGTGTTCGACGTAGATTCGCCGTGCGCACATGCACACCTGTCCTTGGTGGACGAAGGCGCCGTAGGCCGCGGCGTCCACCGCGTAACCGACCTCGGCGTCGCCCGCGACGATGAGCGGGTTCTGGCCGCTGAGCTGGAGCACGACGCGCTTGAGGTGCCTGCCCGCCTTCTCGGCGAGGCGCCGTCCCGTCGGCGTCGACCCGGTGAAGTTGATCCGCTTGACCAGGGGGTTGGTGAGCATCGCGTCGCCGATGTCGCCGGCCTCGCCCGGGGCGTGGGTGACGACGTTGAACGCGCCGGGGGGCAGGCCGGCCTCCTGGAGGAGCTCCGCCCAGAGCGCGCCGCCGGTGTAGGGGGACTCCTCCGAGGGTTTCAGCACCACGGTGTTGCCGAGCGCGAGCGGCCCGATGGCCGCCCGTCCCGCCAGGGCGAGTGAGGCGTTCCAGGGGGCGATCGCGCCGACCACTCCCACCGGGCGGCGTACGGCCATGGCCTGGGTGCCCTCGATGTCCGACGGGAGCAGCTCCCCGGTCGGCCGGTACGCCAGCTGCGCGGCCTGGCGGAGGAGCTTGAGGGCGAAGTCGACCTGGACGCCGCCGAAGTGGCACCCGCACCCGGTCTCCACCGCGAGGGCGTCGAGGATCTCGGCGCGGCGCCCCTCCAGGAGGTCGGCCGCGCGCAGGAAGATCTGCTGGCGTCGCCAGGGCGACTCCCCGGCCCAGCCGCCGAACGCCGCGGAGGCGGCCTCGATCGCCCGGTGCGCGTCCTCACCGTCACCGGCGGCGATCTCGCCGAGTACCTCGCCGGACCAGGGGGAACGGTTCGGATACCAGCGTCCGGATCCGGCCGGCGCCCAGTCGCCACCGACGAAGTGCTCGACGCGCGCCTTCCGGCAGCCGCTCGCAGCACGGATCGCCCCGCTTCCGGTGCCCCCCGCTCCGGCCATATGGCTCGATCCTCTCTTTCGCCTCGTCTCGTACGGCCACGCCGCCGGACGCGGGGAGGCCACCTGTGCCACCCGGTCGAACAGCGTTCACCCGATCGAGCCCGTAGTCAAAATGGTTCGAACAGGTGGAACGAAGTCACCATATGCTGACCCCCGTGACCGATGACGAGTCCCCCCGCCCGCGCGGCCGCGCAACATCCGACCCCTCCGGTTCCTTCTCCGTGTCCCTGGAGCGGGGGCTGAGCATCCTGTCCGCCTTCACCGGGAACCGCTCGGTGCTGGGGATCGCCGACCTGGCACGGGCCGTCGGCCTCAACAAGAGCACGACGCACCGGTACGTCGCCACCCTGACCAAGCTGGAGTACATCCAGCAGGACCCGGAGACCAAAAAGTACTTCCTCGGCCCGCGGGCGATCGACCTCGGGTTCGCGGCGATCGACTCCATGGAGCTCACCCGCGTCGCCGGACCCCTGCTCCAGACCCTGGCCGACGAGACGGGGTTCACGGCCAGCATGGGGCTGTGCGACGGACCCGACGTCGTCTACGTGGACCGCAGGCGAAGCGGCCGGCGCAGTTCCCTGGCCATGGACCTCAACCTGCACGTGGGCTCCCGGCTGCCCGCCTACTGCACCGCGATGGGCAAGGTGCTGCTGGCGTACCGGGACCCGGCGGCGCTCAGGCAGATCCTCGACCGCACGGACATGGCACGCCGGGGGCCGAAGACGATCACCAACCGGGAGCAGCTGACCGCCGCCCTCGCCAAGGTGCGGCAGAGCGGCGTCGCGGTGAACGACGAGGAACTGGCCCCGGGGCTGCGCTCGTTCGCGGCCCCGGTGCGGGATCGTTCGGGCGAGGTCGTCGCGGCGGTCAACGTCGCCGTTCACCTCACCGTCGCGCCGACCACCGTCGAGGCCCTGGCGGGACGGGTCGAACCGCCGCTCCGGCGCGCCGCCGCCGAGATCTCCAAGCGCCTCGGATACCGCCCGCAGTCCTGAGGCGTTCCAAACACGCAAATCACGTTCGAACTTCCGGAACACAGTGTTGCTCTGGTGTTAACGGGACCGTACGGTCGGCTCAACTTTCCGCCACCCGGATGTCCGTGCCGTCTCCCAGTCGCGAGGTGGCCGAACGAGTTCCCCCCAAGGCAACACAGAGCAACGCGGTGTCCCGCAAAGAGCGCCTCCGCTCGGACACCGTCAAAGAAGGAGTTTGGCGTGAGCGACATCTCCATGGGCGGCCTGGGCCGCCGTTCCTTCCTCAGGGCGGTCGGTCTCGGTGCCGCGGCCCTCGGCGGCGGCTCGCTGGTGAGCGCCTGCGGCGGGCTGAAGGGCACGGGCGGTTCCTCGTCCGACGTGCTCAAGATCGGATATGTCAGCCCTCAGACGGGCCCGCTGGCCGGCTTCGCCACCGCCGACAACTTCGTGGTCAAGCAGATCCAGGAGGCGTTGCGGAACGGGTTCACCTCCGGCGGCAAGAAGCGCACGCTCGAGATCGTCGTCAAGGACACGCAGTCGAACCCCAATCGCGCCACCGAGGTCACCCGGCAGCTGATCAACAGCGACAAGGTCGACCTCATCGTCGGCTCCTCCACGCCCGACACCACCAACCCCGTGGCCGATCAGTGCGAGGCCAACGGCATCCCGAACGTCACCACGATCGCTCCGTGGGAGGCGTGGTTCCACGGCCGGGGCGGCAAGCCGGGCGAGGGTTTCAAATACACGACGCTGTTCTTCTTCGGCATGCAGGAGTTCGCCGACTGTTTCTTCCCAATGTGGGAGCGCATGGACGTCCCGAACAAGAACGTGGCGTCCCTGTGGCCCAACGACACCGACGCCAACGCGTTCCGCCGGGGGCTCGGCCCGATGATGGAGAAGGCCGGCTACACCGTGGTCGACGGCGGCGCCTACCAGGGCGGCGCGACTGACTTCACCGCGCAGATCGCGAAGTTCAAGGAGTCGGACGCCGAGCTGTTCACCTGCACCCCGATCCCCCCGGACTTTCAGACCTTCTGGAAGCAGGCCCGGCAGCAGGGCTTCCGGCCGAAGCTGGCCACCGTCGCGAAGGTCATGCTGTTCCCTTCGGAGGCCGAGGCCCTCGGTGAGCTCGCGAACAACATCGCCACCGACTTCTGGTGGAGCCCCGCCCACCCGTACACCTCCACCATCGACGGCAAGAGCGCCAGGCAGCTCGCCGACGGCTTCGCCGCGGCCACCGGCAAGCAGTGGACCCAGGCACTCGGCTCGGTCTACTCCCTGTTCGAGATCGCGGTCCAGGCGTTCAAGGAGGCGAGCGACCCCAAGGACCGCGACGAGGTGGCCGCCAAGCTGCGTGGTATGAAGATCAACTGCATGAGCGGGAACCTCGACTTCACCGCGGGCCCGCAGCCGGGCATCGCCATCCAACACCCGGTCGGCGGTCAGTGGCGCAAGGGCGAGCGCTTCCCCTGGGACGTCGTCATCGTCGACAACTCGGCGAACAAGGACGTCCCCGTCGGCGGCGACCTGATGCCCACCAACGCCTGATGGCCTCGCCACTGCTGCACCTCGACGGCGTCACCAAGAGCTTCGGCAAGGTGACCGTCGCCAGGGAGCTGACGCTTTCCGTCCAGCCGGGTGAGGCGCTCGGGATCGTGGGGCCGAACGGAGCCGGAAAGTCCAGCCTGTTCGCCATGATCTCCGGTGACCTGCGCCCCGACAGCGGCGCGGTGTGGTTCGAGGGGCGGGAGGTCACCGCCGTACCGCCGCACGCCCGCACCCGGGCCGGCGTCGGCCGCACCTACCAGGTGCCCCGGCCCTTCGAGCACCTGACCGTGTTCGAGAACGTGCTGGTCTGCGCCCACCAGGGCGCCGGGCTCAAGGGCAGGCAGGCCTGGACGCACAGCATGGACGTGCTCGACGGCACCGGCCTGGCCGACCTCGCCAACACCCCCGCGGGACGGCTCACCCTGCTTCAGCGCAAGCGCCTGGAGGTGGCCCGCGCCATCGGTACCGCGCCCCGGCTGCTGCTGCTGGACGAGGTCGCCGGCGGGCTGACCGAGCCGGAGGTGGTCGAACTGGTCGAGGTGGTGAAACGGCTGCACACCGAGGGCCTCGGCATCGTCTGGATCGAGCACGTCGTGCACGCGCTGGTGAAGACGGTCGGCCGGATGGTGTGCCTGGCCGGCGGCGACGTGGTCGCGGACGGCGAGCCGATGGCGGTGCTCGCCGATCCGAAGGTACGCGAGCTCTACCTGGGCGGCGGCCCGGAGACCGGCCTGACCGACGAGGAGGGCTCATGACACTGCTGTCGATCCGCGACCTCACCGTGCACCACGGCCGGCTCCGCGCCGTGGACGGCCTCAGCCTGGACATGGAGAAGGGCGAGGTGCTCGCGGTCATCGGCGCCAACGGCGCGGGCAAGTCCACGCTGCTGCGCGCCCTGGCCGGGCTCAATCCCCCGACGTCGGGGAGCATCCACTTCAAGGGGCGCGACATCACCCGCTTCCCCGTGTACAGGCGCGTGCCGGAGGGGATCGCCCTGGTGCCGGAGGGGCGGCGGCTGTTCCGCTCCCTCACGGTAGAGGAGAACCTGCTGACCGGGGCGTACCGCAGGCGTCCCGGCCCCTGGACCGTGGCCCGGGTCTACGAGCTGTTCCCCTGGATGGCCGACCGGCGCAGGCAGAACGCCGCACAGCTGTCGGGCGGCGAGCAGCAGTCGGTGGCCATCGGCAGGGCGCTGCTGTCCAACCCCGACCTCCTGCTCATCGACGAGCTGTCGCTGGGCCTGGCGCCGGTGATCGTACGCCGCATCTACCAGGTGCTCCCGGACATCGTCGCCGGCGGCACCACCGCGCTGATCGTCGAGCAGGACGTCTCCCAGGCCCTGCGGGTGGCGGACAGGGTGCACTGCCTGCTCGAAGGCCGCTCCGTCCTGCACGGACGTCCCCAGGACCTGACCTCGGAACAGGTCGAGCACGCGTATTTCGGGATCGGAGCGGCGCCGGCCGAGACCGCAGGAAAGGGACGAAACTGACATGGGTTGGCTCAACGCCGTTATCCAAGGGCTGCTGCTCGGCGGGCTCTACGCGCTGTTCGCGACCGGGTTGTCGGTGATGTTCGGCGTCATGCGGATCGTGAACCTCGCACACGGCGACCTCGCGGTGGTCGCCTCGTTCCTGGCGCTGGCCCTGATCGGCGGAACCGGGCTCCCCCTGTGGTTCGTGCTGGTCGTGACCGTGCCGCTGTTCGCCGTGCTCGGCTACCTCACCCAGCGGGTGCTGCTGCAACGCAGCCTGTCCGCGGGGCCGCTGGCGACTCTGCTGGTCACCTTCGGCCTGTCCATCGTGCTCCAGAACGTCCTGCTGGAGATCTTCTCCGCGGACACCCGCACCCTCGACGGAGGCTCCTTCGCCACGGGCTCGTTCGAGCTCAGCGGCTCGATCTCCGTCGGCTACCTCTCGCTGACGACCTTCCTGCTGGCCTGCCTCGCCCTGGCCGGCATCCAGCTGTTCCTGTCGCGCACCGGTCTTGGCCGGATGCTGCGCGCCTCGTCCGACGACCGGGAGACCGCGAACCTGGTGGGCGCCGACAGCCGGCACGTCTACGGCATCGCGACCGCCATCGCGTTCGCCACCGTCGCACTGGCCGGCCTGATGTTCGCGATCCGCTCCTCGTTCGACCCCGCGATCGGCCCCTCGCGGCTGATCTTCGCCTTCGAGGCGGTCGTCATCGGCGGTCTCGGGTCGCTGTGGGGGACACTGCTCGGCGGCATCGTCCTCGGCGTCACCCAGTCCCTGGGGGCGCAGATCGACCCCGCGCTGACCCTGCTCGCCGGCCACCTCGTCTTCCTCGCCGTGCTGGCTTTCCGGCCGCAGGGCCTGCTCGCAGGACGGACCGCATGACCATCTCCCAGATGCTGACCGCACGCGCGGCGGTGGCGGTGGACGTGAGCCGCGCCGCCCGTTCCTCCCACCTGTCGGCCGTCGCGATGCTGATCGCCGTCGCGGTGCTCGCGGCGCTCCCGTTCCTGGTGTTCAGCACGGTCACCGACACCCTCGTCAACCTGTTCGTGCTGGTCGCGCTGGCCGGCATGTGGAACCTGCTCGCCGGGTTCGGCGGGCTGGTCTCGGTGGGGCAGCAGGCCTACATCGGCATCGGCGCCTACAGCGTCATCGCGCTCGCCGACCTGGGCGTGCAGCCCTACCTCGCGGTGCCGCTGGCCGCGCTCACCTGCGCCGTCTTCGCGCTGCCGACCTCGTGGCTGGCCTTCCGGCTGCGCGGCGACTACTTCGCCGTCGGGACCTGGGTGATCGCCGAGGTCTACCGGCTCCTGGTCGTACGGGTGGACAGCCTCGGTGGCGGTAGCGGCAAGGGCCTGACCGGGCTCTCCGGCATCGACCAGGTCCTGCGCGGGGCGCTGACCTACTGGACCGCGCTCGTCCTGGCACTGGCCACGATCGCCGGATGTTATCTGTTGCTGCGGGGCAGGCTCGGCCTGTCGCTCATGGCCGTACGCGACGAGGAGACCGCCGCGAGCTCCGTCGGGATCGACGTACGGCGGGCCAAGCAGGTGGTCTACCTCGTCTCGGCGATCGGTTGCGGCGCGGCCGGCGGGGTCATCACGGTGAGCTCGCTCAGCGTCAATCCCGACGCCGTCTTCAGCGTGCAGTGGTCGGCGTACATGATCTTCATTGTCGTCATCGGCGGCATCGGCTCCATCGAAGGTCCCCTGATCGGGGCGATCGTCTTCTTCGGGCTGCAGCAGCTGCTGTCCGACTACGGCTCCTGGTACCTGGTGCTCCTGGGCGCCATCGGCATCGCGGCGGCGCTCCGGCTCCCGCGGGGGTTGTGGGGGCTGGTGCGTGACAGGACCGGTCTGAGCCTGTTCCCCGTCGGCTACTTCGTCCGGAAGCGGGACACCGATGTCGTCTCCGGTTGAGACGGTCGCCCGTACGGCGATCGCCGCCTCGGCCGCCATCGCCCGCGGTGAGCTGTCGCCCGCCGAGTCGTGGCTCAACGCGTACGCGACGGTGACGGCCGGCGAGGCCCGGGCGTGGGTGTCGGCGCTCGCCGCCGACGGTCCGCACGGTAGAGCGGCTGATCCCGCCGCTGTCTTCTCCCAACGTCCCCCCGAGTCTTGAGGAAAGAACGCCATGAAGGTGACCGCCGCCGTCGTCGACGAGCTCCACGGACCGTTCCGCATCGAAGAACTCGATCTCGACGAGCCCGGGCCGGGCGAGGCGCTGGTGAAGATCGTCGCCTCGGGAATCTGCCACACCGACGAGATCACCCGGCACGGGGACCTGCCGATGCCGTTCCCCGGCGTGCTCGGCCATGAGGGAGCCGGGGAGGTCGTGGCCGTGGGCGACGGCGTCACCCGGGTGCGGCCGGGCGACCACGTGGTAATCGGCTGGCCGTCGTGCGGCGCCTGCCGCAACTGCCGCGACGGCGAGCCGCGCTACTGCGCCCGCCTCGGGGAGGCCCTGTGCGGAGGCGGGCGGCTGCTCGGCCCGCGCGCCGGGCAGACCGCCCTGCGCCGCCCCGACGGCTCACCGGTGCACAGCCACTTCTTCGGCCAATCGTCGTTCTCGACCTACTCGCTCACCTGGGCCGACGCCCTGGTCGTGGTCCCCCGGGACGCGCCGCTGGACCTGCTCGGCCCGCTCGCCTGCGGCATCTCGACGGGCGCGGGGGCGGTGTTCAACACGCTGAAGCCCGGTCCGGGGTCGAGCCTCGTGGTGTACGGCGTGGGCGCGGTCGGGCTGGCCGCAGTGATGGCCGCCCGGCTCTCCCCGGCCACGACGATCATCGCGGTGGACCGGCACCCGGCCCGCCTCACCCTGGCCGAGGAGTTCGGCGCCACCCACACCGTTCACGTCTCCGAGGCCGACCCGGTGGCGGAGGTGCACCGGATCTGCGGCGGGCCGGCCGACTACGCCATGGAGTGCACCGGCGTCATCCCCGTTGTACGCCAAGCGGCCGACAGCGTGGGAATGCTCGGGACCTGCGTCCTCATCGGCGGCGCGCCGGCGGGCGCGGAGTTCGGTCTCGACCACCTGTCGACGCTGTGGGGCAAGCGGGTCGTCGGCACCCTGGGCGGCAGCGGCCGCAGCGAGACGCTCATCGGCACCCTCGTCGAACTGCATCGCCAGGGACGCTTCCCGTTCGACCGGCTGGTGCGGTTCTACGACCTGGCCGACATCGACACAGCACTGCAAGACAGCCGCCAGGGCGACGTGCTCAAGCCCGTCCTGCGCATGAGCCACTGAGGACAACAGGAAAGGACACCCGCTGTGGGACTTCTCGACGACGTCGACTGGCAGGGGAACATCTTCAAGAACGGCGTGTGGACCACCGGGCGGGGAGGCGACTACGCGGTCGTCGAACCGGCCACCGGTGAGGAACTCAGCCGGATGGGGCTGGCGACCCCCGAGGACGTCGCCGAGGCGGGGGAGACGGCCACCAGGGCCCAGCGGGAGTGGGCGGCGATGCCGCACACCGCGCGCGCGGCCGTCCTGCGCAGAGCCGGAGACCTGTGGCAGCGCCACGCCGAGGAGATCAGCGACTGGAACATCCGTGAGGTCGGCGCGGTCCCGGGGATGGCCGGGTTCGCGCTACACGTGGCGGCGGAGGAGTGCTACGAGGCGGCCTCGCTGCCGAGCCGGGCGATCGGCGAGGTCCTGCCGTCGGAGCAGCCGCGGCTGTCCATGGCGCGGCGGATGCCGGCGGGCGTGGTCGCGGTGATCTCACCGTTCAACGTGCCGATCATTCTCGGCATCCGGTCGGTCGCCCCGGCGCTCGCCCTCGGCAACGCCGTCATCCTCAAGCCGGACCCACGCACCGCAGTCACCGGCGGCACGCTCATGGCGCGCGTCTTCGAGGAGGCCGGCCTGCCGCCCGGTGTCCTGCAGATGCTGCCCGGCCGCGCCGATGTCGGCGAGGCCCTGGTCACCGACCCGAACGTCCGGGTCATCTCGTTCACCGGCTCGACCCCCGTGGGCCGCCGTATCGGCGAGCTGGCGGGGCGGCATCTGAAACGGGCACATCTGGAGCTCGGCGGGAACTCCGCGCTGCTGGTGCTCGACGACGCCGACGTGGACGCGGCGGTGAACCTGGCCGCCTGGGGGTCGTTCTTCCACCAGGGGCAGATCTGCATGACGACCGGGCGTCACCTGGTCTCCGCGCGGCTGTACGACGACTTCGTGGAACGGCTCGCGGAGAAGGCCGGCAGGCTTCTGGTGGGCGACCCGAAGTCCGGCGCGGTCGCGCTGGGGCCGGTCATCGACGCGGGACAGCGAGACAAGATCCACCGCATGGTCACGGCGAGCGTGGAGCAGGGCGCGAAACCGGCGTCCGGCGGAACGTACGACGACCTCTTCTACCGGCCGACCGTGCTGGCCGACGTCCCCCTCACCGCGCCCGCCTTCGCCGAGGAGGTGTTCGGTCCCGTCGCGCCGGTCACCCGTGTGTCCTCGGCCGAGGAGGCCGCCGAGCTTGCCGCGGCGGGCGAGTACGGGCTCTCGCTGGGCATCGTGACACGTGACGTGATGCACGGGCTTGCCGTCGCGGAACGCATCCCCACCGGCATCGTGCACATCAACGACCAGACCGTGAACGACGAGGCCAACGCGCCATTCGGCGGCGTGCGGGCGTCCGGCACCGGGGCCCGCTTCGGGGGCGCCGCGGCGAACATCGAGGCGTTCACCGAGACCCGCTGGATCACCATGCGCGGCGAGCCCGCGCGCTATCCCTTCTGACGGTCTCCCCACCACGCGGCCGGCTGGACCCGGGCCGGCCGCGTGCCGCGCCACTGCCTGGCCTCCGGCGGAGGAGTATCCGCCCGTTTGGAGGCGATGTGGGAGGCTCGCGAGTAGGTCATTTGTGGTGATTTGACTACTTTTCGTGGGAGGCGCCAGCGCAGGCATCGCTGACGAGTCAGCGCTCGGGCGCCGGGCGGCGTATGGCGGTGCGGAAGGTGACCGGGGTCGTGCCGGTGCGGTGGTGGAAGTACTTGCTGAAGTTGGTGGGGCTGGAAAAGCCGAGTTGGGCAGCGATGTGGGCGGCCGGTTGGTCGCCGTGGGCCAGCAGACGTTTCGCCTCCAGGATGATGCGGCGGTCGATGAACTCCTTGGCGCCGATGCCGGCGGTGGCCAAGGTGGCGCGGGAGAGGGTCCGCGGTGAGTAGCCCAGTGCCCGGGCGTAGTCCTCCACCTTGTGGCTGTGCGGGAAACCGCGCTCCACCGCGTCGCGGAAGCGCAGGTAGGTCTCCTCCGTCTCCGGGGCGAGGGCGCCGGCGGGTGAGGTCAGGTGAGTCAGACGCAGCAGCAGTACGGCCAGCAGGTGACGGAGCACGGCGATGTGCGCCTCCAGGGGCAGCCGTCCCAGGGCGTTGAACTCGTGCCGCAGGTGATCCGTGGCGGCGGTCAGTGCCCGCAGGTCCTCGCCGGTCGCGGTCCACACCGGCGAGGTGTGGACGTCGTCCAGGCGAGCGATGTCGGCGGTGGCCGGATCGGGGAAGTCCGGCTCGAACAAGATCAAGGTGCCCTCGGCCTGGGTCAGGTCACCCCACTGGTGGACCTGCCCGGGCCGGAGCCAGAGCCACATCCCGGGTGTGAGGGCGTAGTCGGTGAAGTCGACGATGTGCCGCAAGGAGCCGCCGGTGAGCGCCAGCAGGTGGTGGAACGCGGGCCGCTGCGGCTGACCCGGATGTCGCCCGTCGATACGGGTCCGTAGATCGGCCAGCGACATCACCTCGATGGTGGCAGGGGTGCCGACCGGTGCGGCGAAGGCGACCTCGGGGATCCTCCGCCTGGCGACGTGTCCATTTTTCACCATCATCAGTCACCAGCGTACTCACTATCACCTCAGATCAATCCCTAGTTTTGAAGGTGTCGCCGCGTATCGGAAATGAACCGGTGACGGTTATAGGCAAGACCGTAGGACAAGCGGGTGGGGCACGCGCGGTTGGCGTCCGCCTCGGCACCCGCTCCCGTCCCCGGCTGTTCGGGCATCCGGCAGCCCCGATAAGAGCCTCCACCGACGATCGTCAATCCCCCATCGACAGGGAGCACATGTCATGACCACCTCGAACGACGCCAAGGCCATCGTGCTGGCGGCCGCCGGCCGGCTGTTCGGTGACAAGGACCCGTCGGCCGTAGACCGCTGGGTCGCCCCCGGCTATGTCCAGCACAGCGCTCTGATCGCCGACGGCCCCGAGGCGCTGCGACAGCTGGTGGCGGACCTGCCTCGGGAGTTCCGCTACGAGGGCGCTCGTGTCATCGCAGACGGTGACCTGGTCGCCCTTCACGGTATCTACCATGGGTTCGGACCTCAGCCGCTGGTCGCCTTCGACATCTTCCGGGTGGAGAACGGCAGGCTCGCCGAGCACTGGGACGCCCTGGCCCCGGTCGCGCCTGCCACGGTCTCCGGCCGGTCCCAGACCGACGGCCCGGCAGAGGTCACCGCGCCGGGCACGACCGAGGCCAGCCGCGCTCTGGTCTGCGAGTTCGCCGAAAAGGTTCTCGTCGGTGCCGACTACACGGTGCTGACCGCCTACATCTCCACCGACACCTACAACCAGCACAACCCCGAGGCGGGGGACGGTCTGGACGGGTTCGGCGCGGCCGCGGCCGGTTGGGCCGAGCAGGGCAAGAACCTGGTCTACAAGAAGATCCACAAGGTCATCGCCGAGGGCGAGTTCGTGCTGGTGCTCTCCGAGGGCGAGTTCGGGGTGCCGGTCGCCTACTACGACCTGTTCCGGGTCGAGAACGGGAAGATCGTCGAGCACTGGGACGTCATCGCCCCCATTCCGGCCGAGCTGCCACACGGCAACGGCCTGTTCTGACCCGAACCTGCCGTCCCTTCCCCGCGGTGTGCGTGGGCGGACGGCAGCGTACGTCCGCCCCGTCATCTTCCACAGGAGTCGCCCATGGCCACCAGTCGCCCGCTCGACCTGGCCGGCTACCGGCAGCCGATCGATCTCGACCGGCCGTTCCGCCCGGCCGCCGTCCCCGCGCCGGCCGCAGGGCTCGGCGCGCTCGCCCGCACCGTGCTGGGGCTGCTGGAAACCGATCCGGCAGCCGGGCGGCTCGGGCTGCCACCCGGCCGGGCCGAGCACCTGGATGATGGCACCAGCCGCCGGTTGCTGCGGGCGGTGCTGACCGTCCGCGCCCCCGGCCCGCTGCCGGAAGCGGCCGTGGCGCCACTCGACGCGCTGCTGGGCGGTGAGCGCACGATGCGGGGATCGGTCGACGCCTCGACGCTGCCGGTCATCGCCGAGCAGGTACCGCGGACGGCCTATCCGGCGGCCAGGTGTACCGAACTATGGCGAGGCGACATCACCACCCTGGCCGCCGACGCCATCGCCAACGCCGCCAACAGCGCCCTGCTGGGCTGCTACCGCCCCATGCACCCGTGCGTCGACAATGCCATCCACAACGCCGCCGGGCCTCGGATGCGCGACGACTGCGCGGTCATCATGACCCTGCAGGGCAGTCCCGAGCCGATCGGCACCGCGAAGATCACTCGGGGCTACCACTTGCCCGCCCGCTACGTGCTGCACACCGTCGGCCCCGTCGTTGACGGCCCGCTGGGCGCCGGGCACGCGGCCGATCTGGCCGGTTCCTACCGTTCCTGCCTGGAGGTGGCCGCCGCCGTCGACGGTGTCCGCACGGTGGCGTTCTGCGGGATCAGCACCGGTGTGTTCGGCTATCCCAAGCCGGCGGCCGCACGGGTGGCCCTGGACGCCGTCGCCGATTGGACGGAAGCGCATCCAGGCCGCCTGGACCGAGTGGTCTTCAACGTCTACGGCGCCGATGACCACACCGCCTACCTGCGGGCACTCACCGACTGGACCCGGCGATCATGACGCACGGTGGTCCCACCCTGACGGACCTGCGCGCCGCCGCGGACACGCTGCGTTCCTGGATCGGAGAGGCCGACCGGGTCCTCATCGGCGCCGGCGCCGGGCTGTCCGTCGCCGCAGGCTACGACTACGCCGACACCCGGCGGTTCGCCGAACTGTTCCCCGCCCTGCACCGCCTCGGGTTGCGGGCCCGTTACCAGCTCATCGGCCTGCGGCTGCCCCCCGACCTGCTGTGGGGATACTGGTCGGTGCACGTGACCGACATCCGCTTCGGCCCCGGCCCGCACCCCGTCTACCGGGGGCTGCGCGACCTGGTCGGCGACCGGCACCACTTCGTGATGACCTCCAACGTCGACGCGCTGTTCTCCCGTAACGGCTTCGACGCCGGTCGGATCTTCACCCCGCAGGGCGACTACGGCCGCTATCAGTGCGAACGGCCCTGCGCCCGCGACACCTGGCCCAGCAAACCGATCATCGATGCCGCACTGGCCGCCTACGATCCGGCCACCGGCCGCGTCACCGACCCCGCTGCCATCCCGGCCTGCCCCAACTGCGGCGGGGAGGTGTTCCTCAACGTGCACAAAGGGCCGGAGTACATCCCCGATCCCTACCTGCCCGCCGGTCGGCGGCTGCAGGCATGGCTGGACGACGGCCCGGCCGACGAACGCCTGCTCGTCCTGGACATCGGCAGCGGCTACAACACCCCCACCGTCGTCCGCCTGCCCATGGAGCGCATCGCCCGCAGCCGCGCGCACGGCCGCCTGCTGCGCGTCAACCCCGTCCAACCAGAGGTGCCGGCGCTACCCGGCGGCCGGGCCCTGGGCATTGCCGCCGGTGCCGGCGACCTGCTGGCCGCCGCGGCCGGTCACTGAGGTCCGGCTGCGATGACCGTGCCGGATGCCTGTCCCAACATCCGGCCCTGATCCAGCCGGCGGTGTACTACTACCGCTTGTACTACGTCGTGCTTGTCGTGGCGGGACCCCGAGAAGTGATCCAGACGCGGTGAGAGCCGGCGGTTCGGTGGTGCTTCGCCCCGAAGCCCGGCGGCCGGGGTGTGCTTTGGCCAGGTGCCGCGCTGGTCAGCCGGAACCGGTCGGTCTGGGAGTGTCGATCCAGCGGGCGGCTGCGTCGAAGGTATCCGTCGGGGTGCTGTTGAACGCGATCGCCGCGTTGGGAGCGTGTCGTCGTACCAGGTTGACGACCTGCTCGAACAACTCAAGCTGATCTTCGGGTTTCCGTACGCCGCCGCCGATGACGACGCATTCCCAGGGCCGCGCGCGCAGGGTACGGCTGACGATCGTTTCCACGTCGTCGCTGCCGTCGAGGCCGAACAGGCAGGTCTCGACGCCGACGCCGTGCTCGGCGAATCGAGCCATGCCGACCTCGATTGCGTCGGCTACCGGCTTCGGGTTCCAGGGCCCGGGAACCCGATACGGGTCGAGGCCGATCACGAGGACGCGGGGTACCGGGGCTGTTGTGTCCACACCTGGGACCTTACGTCACAGGGGTTGCCGCGCGTGGCTATGGGCTGCGGTCGACAACGGACGACTCATCGGTGTGTGCACGACGCGGCGTAGGCCGCTGGTGCGTAGTTCCACCGATGCTGATGGCGCCGCTATGACTCACACTGATAACCGTCCAATGTTTTCTGACACCCATCATTGATCGGCAGCCGCTTACGGCTGGGTCCGCTTCACCCGGTCCGACGACTCCGTAGAGGCGTGAGTCCACGTACGAACGCGCCGAAGCCCTCGGCCAGGACGTGCAGGGCTCGTTCGTGGTCGCAGTCCGACCGTAACGTCACCGGGCTGTCCGGGTTGGCGGCCCGGAGATGGCCGTGCAGCTCGAACAGCGAGTCCAGGTCGGAGAACCTGTCGAGGTCGATGTAGGAATCTGGGCGCACCTCCCCGGCAGGTCGAGATCGTTCATCAGAGGTTTCACGATGTGTCGATCACCTGGAACGCGGTTGATCCGGCTCAGCCGCTGGACCGGGCGATGCAAGGAGCGCGACGGCGGAGGTGGGGGAGGGATCACCACAGCACTCGGCCGCGCCCTTCCCTCCGCACTTCCAGCATGGGTCCCGCGATGAAAGACCCGGAAGGGGAGGCGATCGTGGTGTCCCCGGCGCTCGCGGAGGAAACTCATGCGGCCGGTGGGCTACGAGCCGACTCCGACCCGGTGGTCCGGCTCGTTGTCCGCCCATTCGTACGGTCTGGTGCCCGGGTCGTTGGGGACAAGCGTACGGCGGCTGGACTTGCGCACGTGGTTGGGGGTCTCTCCAGGGTCGTGCTCTCGGAGGGCCAGTTGTCGAGGGGCGTCGATAAGTCGATCACGGATGCGATCGATCGGCACATCAGCGGCAGCGACGAGGGCTCAGCCGGGATCTTGGTCCCCTCGTGAGCCTCGGCGGAACTTCTCCGGGCAGATCGGATCAGGTCTGCGTCCCGGCGACGCGCTCGACGGCACGCTCGATGAGTGATCGGAGGGCGCGGGGGTCCTCTCCCTCGGCCCAGGTCTGCATCGCGACGCGCATCGCTGCGAACAGGACGGCCGCCGCGAGCCTGGCCTCGTTGACGCGCTCGCCCTTCAACGACCCCTGACGCCGCGCGAACACATCGGTGGGCACGAGGTCGACGAGCGCACGCTCGAAGTGGAGTGCCTCGTCGAGCCACACGGGTGAGAGCTCCGTGGTCGTGAGCAGGAGCCGGTACGCGCGGTGACCTCCCAGGAGTCCACCGCGGAAGACGTCGACACCCGTGATCACGGCCTCGCCGCACCGCCGCGGCAGCGGCAGCCCCTCCGCCGCCTCGAACTGGGCGCACGACGCGATGCGCGCCGCCTCGAGCAGCGGGCGGAAGACATCACGCTTGCTCGGAAAGTAGCGGTGGAAGGTACGGGTGGACAACCCGGCAGCCGCCGCGAGCTCGGCGACGCCGATCGCCTCCCACCCGTCCCGCTCGAGCAGGACCAGAGCGCTCTGGGCTGCCTCGAGCCGAGACGCGCGGATCCGTCGCTGGTTCAGCGACAGCCCACGGTCCGGCTCACGATCACCACCTGTAGCCACACCGCGTATTTTACACAGTACGCCAAACTGACAGTTCCTGCCACTGTGGCGTACTGTGTCATCACGTGGATCGCCGCCGATGTTGATCCACCCAGGAACAGGAGCGCAGATGTCACCCAACCTCTCCGGCAAGGTCGCCATCGTCACCGGAGCCGCTTCCGGAATCGGCCGGACCACCGCGGCAACCCTCGCCCGGGCCGGCGCCGCCGTCGCCATCGCCGACCTCAACCTGACCGGCGCCCAGCAGGTCGCCGACTCGATCATGGCCGATGGCGGCCGCGCCATCGCCGTCGGCGTCGACATCGCCGTGGAGGACCAGATCAAGGCCATGGTCGACACCACCGTCCGGGAACTCGGCCGTCTCGACATCGTCCACGCCAACGCGGCACTCACCTCCCCCGCCGTGATCTCCCGAGACGGCGGGATCGCCGACATCGATGCCGCCCTGTTCGCGAAGGTGCTGGGCGTCAACGTCATCGGCAGCGCCCTGACAGCCAAGTACGCCGCGGCACACATGGCCGGCCACGGCGGAGGCGTCATCATCTTCACCACGTCCCAGGAGTCCGTCCTCGGCGAGATCGTCCGATCGATGTACTCGGCCTCCAAGGCCGCCATCGAGTCGATCATGCGCGACACGGCGACCCAGTACGGCGCAGCCGGCATCCGTGCCGTGAGCGTCTCCCCCGGCCTCATCCTCACCGAAGGCATGCACTCAGTGCCCCAAGACTTCATCGACCGCCTGACCCGACACAACCTGCTGCCGCGGCTCGGCGCGCCGGAGAACATCGCCGACACCGTCGCCTTCCTCGCCTCCGACGCCGCCGGCTACATCACCGGCATCTCGATCCCCATCGACGGCGGCATGCTCCAGCACTTCCCCAACTTCGCCGACGAACGTGACGCCGCGACCAACGCTCAGCACTGACCAGAACCAGCGGACGGCGACCACGCGACAGGCCCCTGCCCCCTCCCCAGATCCGGGGCCTTTGTCGCGCCCGATCGGACCGGGAGGGCGCTTCATAGACGGTGAGCGTCGATGGCACGTGAAAGCTGACCTTAGGCCGACGGCCGGGCGAAGTCATCGATGGACGCAGTCTGCAAGATCAGGCATGCTGGTTCCCCCATACGGAGGATCAGATGGCGATCGGTTTCACCGAGATTCTGCTCTTGCTGGTGATATGGGCCGTTCCGGCCGTGCTGGTGTTCTTCTTTCTTTACTGGACGATCCGCCTGGCGATCAGACATGAGAAGCGGCGGGTGCCGAGTCCCCAAGAGATCCTGACTCAGGAGCGACGGGAACGTATGGCGGCAGAGCGTGCCGATCACTATCGCACCAGGCGGCGCCGGCCCGAATGAGCAAGCGCCCGAAGGCCTCTTGGCCCAGAGGATTACTTTAGAAGCTGATGAAGACCCATGGTCGGGAATCTCTTCCTGACCTGGGCCTTGGTGATTGGAGCGGGTGACGGGAATCGAACCCGCGCTGTCAGCTTGGGAAGTCTCTATCGCGCCTGGGCGCTGAGCTGGGAAGACACTGACCTGCGGGGGGGCGGGGTGAGTGACCGTGACTCCCCGTGAGTCCCCCTTGATCCCTCTCCTGACGGGCACGCAACGGGCACGCGCGGGGCATAGGAACGGCTGCACCTTCGTCGCTTTGGTGCTCGGTGGGTCGGGGTTGAGGCACGAAACCCCGAACCTTCGATCGCCCCCGACCCCGGACGGAGATCAGCCGTCATCAGGCGATCGTGAGGGAGAACCCGTCTCCGGAGACAACTCGTGGGCAACTGAGGACTGGACCGGGGAGCGTCACGGCTTCTTAACGGGTATGCGGCTACAGTCCGCTCTATGAGCGGTGATTTGACTGCCCTGGACCGCCTTGTAGCGCTGGTTCCTCCTCCGGCTGTTCCGTCCGTCGGCGCTGTGACTTGGGAAGAAGTCTTCTCTGACATGGGGGTACAGCTGCCTGCGGATTATGTGGCCTTCATTGAACGGTACGGCGCGTGCCAGTTCGCGCGCTGGCTGTCGATCTACGATCCGAGACGTCTTCCCAAGGACTACCGGAGGCAGGCGGCCGAGTGGGGAGACGACTACCGGGATATGCGAGATGACGATCCCGAGGCGTACCCACTTGCGATGTGGCCCGAGGCAGGTGGGTTCCTGCCGTGGGGAAGCACGATCGATGGTGAGGACATGGGCTGGTTGACCGTGGGCGATCCCGTGGACTGGCCGGTGATCGTGCTGCACCGCCACGATGTGGCGATGGAGTCGGTGTCCGAGACGATGACGGAGTTTCTTTCCGGGTGGGTGTCAGGTGAACGCTACGGCGGACGCGGGGTGGACAACGACGGTCGTCCGCTGAGGTGTGTTGCCTGGGAGTGACCTGTGGGCGGCGGCGCGGCCCTGGTGCGGCGGCCGATGGCCATGTACGGCGTGTGAGTGGTGCGGCGGGCGGCCCGTGGTCCCGCCGCCGGCCGAGACCGGCGCCCACGCCGCACGCTCGGGCGGCGTTCGGGCGGCGGGCCGTGCGGCGGCGCGCTGCGCCGCCGCCTTGATACTCACAAGAACAATTCGGCAACTGTCTAGTGCGGTGTCCACATACGTTCACCGGGTCTGGTGACATGCCGGTCGGCGTCTGGGACGCCGGTGTCGCCTATCGCCCAGCTTGTCGCCGCGGACTACTGTTCAGCGTAAGGATGCGGATCTATGAGTCCCTTGATTGACCGGATTATGATGGATTCCGTATTTCCCGCCGATGAACTAGTCACCCTGGATGACCGCGCACTCGCCGCGATCGCACACGAGCTGACCCAGACCTTCCTGCGAGAGGTCGACGCCGGACCAATTCGGCTGGTTCGAGGCGGACCAGTGCCTTCTTGGTGGCGACCTGCGGATCGGTGACGATGCATGGCAGGCAGTCGCGCATAAGTATCCGAACTGCCCGTTCGACATGTCGGCCTGGCTGAATGGTTGAGCGGCAGACAGTGGATGCCCCGCTGCAAGCGCCTAGACATAGATTGCATCATCAATAAGCCCATATGGCGCGATTGAAGGATCTCCCGTATACCGAACAATAACGTCATCAGTAGCCTGCGTCGGCGGCGCATTGTCTACAACAACTATCTGCGCACCCTGTCCTCCGCCGGAAAGCCATGAGGTGATGTGACTATATACATTTCGTACGATAGCTCCTGCGGCGTTTCCTGAGAACTCCTCGTCAGATCCGCTTCGTTGCTCTGGAGCAAGGTTCTTTTGAGGACTATCTATCATCAGGAACCCGGGATGCCTCCCGTCATGCTCAAAGGCAAGTTCGAAGATTGATAGCTCCCAAGCCAGCGCGAGAAGCGTCATCGCACCAGCAGAGCCTACTCGATCATATCTCATTCCTCTTACATGAGGAATGAGCTGCCGATTAACCTCTGCTTCAGCAAGCTTGGGGTAACCAAAATCGCGGAGTATGGAGCTGAACCTATTCGATATATTAGCCAAAACGGCATCACGCTGCCTCTGACTACTTTGCATCTCACGCAGCCTTTTCGCCGACTCGGAGAGTCTGCCAGCTAGCCTTTCAATCAAATCTGCCTTGACATCCATTGATGTTAGCATGCGACGTTGTTGACCGATTTCAGCCAGCAGTCTTTCGCTTTCGGATATTGATTGATAGATATGGTCGCGCTGCGCGATGAAGGGCGAAACTACATCGCGAGTCATGGCATCGAGCTGCTGCTGAAGAGTCGAGGCGGTAGCATCAGCAGCATCTGAGACTCTCCGGGCTTCCTTCATCTCACCCTCAACAACTTCTATGTAGCCTTTAAGCTCGCTCAAACGTCGCCGTACACTGCGGAGCTCTTTTGAGACATCGACCGATTCGAGTACAGGGCTGTGCTCGCTATCATCCAGCTCACCATTAGAGTCCGGAGTTCCCTCAAGTGGCTGGAGAGGCAGGGTTACGTGACACAAGCCACATCTTCCATTGACGACTTTCGCAGTTGACTTAAGATTTTCCAAACACGCAGGACAGACGGTTACAGTCAACGGGTCGAAGAGACGCTTAGCTTCTACCAGAAGCGCCAGCTTCTTAATATCCTCGGCGTATTGCGCTTTTAGGGGAATTAGGCGCCTATGAAGAGTTTCTCTGTCGCGCGCCCGTCCTCCGGCTTCACGTGCCATACGTGCATGCTCGAGGTATTCGTTTCGCAGTTGGGAGGCGAAGCCAGTGTTCTCCGTCATCCGCTCATCTAGCCTCTGCAACTCGACGCGCACACTTCGGTGCTGTCGTAATATCTCCTCTTCTCGAATATCGAGCTCATTGTGGCCGGCCACGCCTTGATCTTCTAGGAAGCGCCGTAGTGCGTGCATTCCTGTACGTTCTGCCGCAAGCTCAGAACGGAGTTCGCTTATCTGCGCAGCGAGAGCGGCACCTGATTGATCATGGACATCGAACAAGATATCGATGACTTGTCGAAGCTTTATTGCGATAGGTGGCTGATGCTCGTGGAGTAGATTCTTATTGTCGAGGCGCGTGTTAGAGAGGAACCAGAGCGAAGACAGATCCCTGAAACTCAAAGCATGCGTGACGGAATCCGGTTGGGTTGGCGCTTGCCGTAGGCGTATCCTATCTAGCCCACACAACTGGAGAAAGAATTTTGATATGCTATCTTCCGCGCCAGGATCAGGAGATAGCTTGCGAGGCATCCCATTTACAGATTCTAGGGTCCCTTTATAAGCAAGCGCTGACCGGTTGGACGTCTCAACACTACGCTGAATCACGTAGTGGTTCTCCTCGACCGCCCACCGGGCGGCATCATCACTTAGATCGATGTCATCTGGCGTCTCGCTAGTGATGGCATCTGTCGGCACGGGCTCATAGGCCACAATTTCTAGTTGTGCAGAACGTACGCTTGTAAGAATCTCTGGATGCTCCGGATGCCGACTCGCCCCAAGGCAATAGTCAACGAATTCTAGTATTGTCGTCTTGCCAGTACTAATCTCTCCGGAGATGATCGAAAGCGGATTAATGCGCCCGCCCTCATCGACAAATCGGATTTCATAGTTCTTACGGTAACCAACTAGCCGCAGAGCTACCAGCCGAAAACCGAAGTCGCGTGGGGGAGCCATTTTTCCTCGTTAAATATTAAGAAGGTCCAAAAGGGAGGGATCTGCCCGAAGCCATTCCCTGCAGCGATCTTGCAACTTCACGTCAGTGAGCGGTTTAATTCGCGCACCGACTATCTCAACGCTAGTTTTATAAGATTGCGCATAAATACTGCCGAGCTGATCGGCTAGATCTTTCCCCTTCGAAGTTATCGAATAAACGATACTACCTTGATCAATACCAACTCCCGTCAGTCCATAAGCCACTAGAAGACTTAAGTCATGCTGCAGCCGAGAACGTCGCGTTACAAACCTCTGGCCGGGTGACGCATATGTAAGAGAACGAACCGAAAATCCAGCCAGCATGAGCCGCTTATAGTCATTATCTTCTTTGCTGATCACGAGGAAAGGGTGCGCAGCGAAGAAGTCCATTACACCGAGACGCTCAAGGCTTGGAAGCCAATCCTGCTCATCCAGCGCGTCCAATAGGAGCAGGAGTTGAGCCAGGCGAAACGTGATGTCATCCTCCGGCCGGAAATCCGTACGGTCGGATGCCTCCATGGGCGATGAATGCAAATGATGACTAGGCATCTTTGAGGACTTCCGCTTGGGCGGCTTTGTCGCCGGGTTGGCGGTGATCTCGTTTGTCTTCTATAGGCTGAGCTGATGACATATATTCTTCTACCAGTTTGCGATAATCGCGAACCCAGCCCGCCCGTCCTTCATTCACTCGCTGGTGCATCAGTCCAAACGCGTGTATGAGCCCACATCGAAGAACCTTCGGCACGGATGGGTGATGATCTCGAACTGCATCCATCACTTTTTCATATAGGCCAGGAAGCAGCTGGTCGTTGCTCAATTGAACTGCTGTATTAAAACGCTGAGACCAGAGTGAACCTAGGACTGCGCGCGTATCATTTAGCGCTGCCACCTCTTCCTCTAAGGCTTTATCATGAATTTCGCGACTCAAAATCTCCGCATTAAAGAACTCCTCCTTCGCGTCATCGCAAGCTAGCATTCTGGCTATATGCATTTGCTTAACGAAGAGAGCCCCTTCATATTTAAATGGATCATCAAGCCGCACGGTAGGTTTAGTCGCAGCAACACTCACTGAAAAAATGGGATTGAAGTAATTATCTGCTATATATTTCGCATCCTCAGACATCAGGAGGCGTCGAAGTCTCACCTTATTCCACAGATCAATAACTATGTTGTCGCGCTTTTCTGTTCGCTTTTTCCAGCCATCCCACCATTTTTCATTGGGGCCATCAAAGTTGCATGGCATACACAATGTCCAACTTGTTAGGGTGTAGTTCTCATCTTTAGCTGCAGAGACGGCACCATCATATGCCTCGCGAACCTGGCTCTGCTGAGACTTATCGAATCCATCGATAAAGAACTTAGATTGCCATACGGAGACTTCCCCCTCGGCAAGACTGCCGACATAGGCATCGATTCCCCAGTCTCCCGGGTTAGCCTCAACTGTTGATACTTCAGGGTGTTTGGCTCCGACCAAATCCTGAATCAGTTCCTCGAATGTGGCTCGCGCCCCGTCTTTTGAGCCGGCTCGAGTCACGAGGAAATTGAAGTCAATGAGTCCAGAACCCTGTAGGCTTACTTGCATCGTTTGGATGGTCACCCCTGTCTGAGAACATCTACTCTTTTACCCAGCTTCTGCCTGCAGGATCGCATACTGCGACGCGATAGACACGACTTGATTTTCCTGCAAAACAGCCCTATCAACCAATAATTTCGGACTCTCTATTTCATCGGATTTGGCCAGCCCAATTCCGTACCCACATCTGTAAGCTGAAGTTTCTAGACCTATTGGGCGCATGAGACCTATGTTTGGATGACAAAAGTGGAGTTACGGGATGGTCTCGATGCGCGGCAGGGTCATCCGAAACCGAAGTTCGCTCCGCTAGCGGACACGGTTGCTGTCGAGGGTCGCAAATCCCGCCCACGGAGATGCCTCGTAGCGTGGGCAGTGCTGGCCGCGACCGGCCGAAGAACCGCAGTGCGGCCGGCGACCGTCCGGCGCGCGGCAGGCCGCCGTAAGCGGATCACCCTTGACAACGTGGAGAAGGTTCTCATCAATGGGATGTGTCGCTATATGTCCTGCTCCGGGACATGCTTGACACATCAGTCCTGAGACATGTTTGACAGGTGCCGCTGGTGATCGCTCTAAAGCAGTCAATCAAGAAGTTCGGGGCGGCGAGTGGTTAGGGCGCGGCGAGCGATGACATAACGTTCGTGGAACTCCTCGGCCAGAGCTTCACGACGGTAGCGCTGTCGGATGACGCGGTCCAAATCTGCGGCGCGGTTGACGAGGTCGGTGAGAGATTTGCGGTCGATGTCGAACGCTGTCATTCCCTGCTCTACGGCGGCGTCGAGGTTGCCACGCCGGGCATGAACGATGCCGAGGTCGATGTGGGAGTCGGCGACGCGCATGGGGGCATTGGACGTGCCGTCCGGGCGGGTGTGTATCTGGATCGTCTCCAGGGCGTGCTCTTCGGCGCGGTCGTCGTCGCCGAGCCAGGTGTAAGCGGTGGCGGCGTAGAAGACCCATTTGGCGTGGTCGAACACGAAGTGGTGATCCGGATTTCCGGGAAGTGGGAGTTTGGCAAGAGCGTCGGCTCCGCGAGTGAGAGCCTTGTCGGCTTCGCGGCGGTCGCCGATTCGGGCCAGTCCGCGGGCCTCTTGCAGGGTGAGTTGAACCTGGGCGCTGGATTGGCCGGCGACGGCCTGGCCCGTGCGGGCGGCGGTGACCACGTCTTCGTAGCGGCCTTCGACCAGGGCGAACCATGCCGACATCTCGTAGGCCCAGCCCATGAGTTCGCCGTGGCCGACCTGGCGGCCCATCTCGTAGGCGGCGCGGCGGGCGGTTTCGGCCTCCTCGCGCTCTCCCAGGTCGTAGTGAACGCATCCGAGCAAGGCCGTTAGCCATCCTGTGATGACGAGGAGTTCGCGGTGCTGGGCGAGGGTGATCCGTCCACCGAGTAGACCATTCACCTGGGCAAGGCGCTTCTGGGTCCGATCGCGCAAGGTGGCGGCTGAGACGACGGGGTAGGCGCGGCAGAGGAGGTCGACGGCCTCGGCGAGGGCTTCGAGGGTGCCGGTTCCGACGTCGGACGCTTGGAGCTGCTGGGCGAGTTCCATGGTGCCGTACAGGTCGGCCTCGGCTCGCAACGCGTCCATGGGAATGATGCTGGTGGCCTCGATGAGCTGGCCGGCCCCGCGTCTGTTCGGCCGGAATCCCAGGTCTTCGGGTTGAAGTCCGGTCAACTGGGTGATGGCGATCCGGTACGGAGGGTGGGGCCATCTGACCTCTCCGGCCTCCCAGCGCCGAATGCGCTCCTCATCGCACGCCAGGGACTCCTTGATGCCGATCGGGGTCGCGTTGATCCGGTTGGCCAATTCGACGCGCGTCAGACGGTGCTCATTACGCCACGCGCGGAGCTGGACGTTTGGGATGTTGTCGGGCATCTGGGGCCTTCCTCCCGGCTGGGGGCTCAAGAGGGGGGAATTCAGGGGAGTGTTTGGGGGTCCTGACGATCTTGGATTGCCGGTGGACTTGCCATCAAGCAACACGGTACGTCAGCCCGCCTTCCGCCGCAGGGAGCGCGGATCAATCCGAGGAGATGGCGACGGTGACCCGGCCAGACGAGACCAGCGAGACACGCCCCTGCCCCGCGTGCCGGGGACGTGGAACCAAGCTGCGCAGCTCGCGCCGTGCCCTTCTCGTCGGCGAGAGCAGTGGTGATCTCCAGACGCAGGGAGAACAGGAATGTCTCGACTGCCTCGCAACCGGCCGGGTCGAAAGGAACGTGAGATGAATCCGATCATGCAGACCGCTGCGGCCTGCTTACAGCAGGAACGCCAGCAGAACGAGGCGCTTGCCCTCACTCGGCTGCGGAACGCGTTGCTGCGGCTCGGTGTACGGGCCGAACTGCGCGACAACGACAGTGCGCTGATGATCCCCCGTCCACAGGTGGGACTGCCGGTGTGGGTGTTCGTCGGCTACGGCGGCGCCTTCTACTCCTGGCAGTCGGCCGAGAAGCGCCACCCGATCAACGACGTGATGGGCGCGGCCCAGGTACTGGCCGACTACGCCGGTCGATAGGCGGCGCGGCGGGGCGGTGTCCTCCAGCGCGGAGGGTGCTGGAGAGCGTTACCGCTGCTCCGTCGCGCTCTTCAACATCCCGGCAGGCAGTAGAGCGGCGCGCGGCCCACCCCATGCAACCGCGGCGTCCTTCTTCCCTCTCTCCGCCTGCCAGGATCTTCTTTGCCCTTGTTCCCTTTGCCTGCCGGTGACGTGGCAGGCGAGGGAAAGCCAGGTTGCGCTCCGACTTGGTAAAACAACCTGTCGGGTGATGGACGGTCGTAATGTCACTAGAGTCCGTGCCTCCGAAGTACGCCCAGCTTGTGCAGGCACTTCAACGGCGTATCGAGTCGGGGGACTACCCTCCGGGCGCACTCCTGCCCAGTGAGAACCAGCTCATCAACGAGTTCGGCGTCTCCCGACCCACAGTGGCCGCGGCACTGCGTGTGCTGCGCGAACAGGGCTGGATCGATTCTCAGCAGGGCAAGGGACGCTTCGTGCGTGGTCGTCCGGCGATGACCTCGATGGAACAGCCTCGCCCCGGGCAGGCGTACCTGATCGCTCCGGAGAGTGCATCGCAGGGCGAGGTGATTGAGGCGGCGGCACTTCCCGCCCCCAACCGTGTTGTCTCCCTTCTCGGCCTCACACCAAAAAGCAAGGCGTTCCTGCGCCGGCGACTGGTCAGCCGGGATGGAGAGCCGACCGAGATGGTCTCGCTGTGGGTGCCAGTGGAACTGTCCGAGGGCACCGATTTGACCAGCGCCGAACCACTCTCGCAGGGACTTCGCGAGCACTTCCAGTCCCGCAAGGGCGTGCGGTTCGACCACGTAGTGGAGCAGATCACCGCGCGCATGCCCACGACGGATGAGGCCAAGCGGCTCGGCATGCCGAAGAACACGCCGATGCTGGCCGTCTACGGCGCGGTCCGGGACGCCACAGGCGCGGCTCTGGCCGTAGTAGAGGTCCTGCTCCCGGCTGACCGGCATGAGTTGGAGGACGCCTACCCGATCGTGTGGGAAGCCAGCAGCCTCTGTACACGGGGCAGCGATTTGTTGCGCGCTAGTAGCAGCGCCAATCCCCGTCCCAGTTATGGGAGTCGTACGCCTCGACGATGACTCGACGGCCGCCAAGGGACCCCTCATCTTCGAAGTACAGGGAGACCCTCGCCTTTGCCTCGGCTCCCGCGATTGATGCGTTGTCGTAGTGGTGATGGATCTCCTGTGGCGTCAGTGCTGTTTGGAGCGTGATCCTGACGCGATAGTCACAGTAAGACCCGCTCCCCCCGCTCAGATTCTTCCCGAAGGTCACATCGCGATCCATCAGGAAGACATCTCTAGTACGTGGCGGAAGAGGGTAGTCGAGGACACGCTCGTAGAAGGCTTCGAGACGGGCGTTGTCCCGCCAGACAGGCTTCATGACCAAGACGAACACCAGGGCAATCGGCGTGAACACGAGCACAGCCGCCAGGAGGATCCGCATACTTCGTCTCACAAGGTCGAACCGTAAGGCCAGCGGCAGCTAGGCCTACGCCAAATCGGGATCTTCCACATCGGCTCCTTCGTCTCACCCTCCAGGTCTACTTAGGCACTTGACCTATCAAGTGAGGTCTCTAACCTGGATGCCCGGACGGTCCGGGTCATGGCCTCCACCACCGAACTCAAGGACGGATCGGTAACCGTCGGCCTGCCCAAGTGCGTGGCCGGTACGCGGACGGTCGCTCTTCCCGAGGTGGTGGTCTCGGAGCTTCGCGTGCACCTCGACACGTACACCGACGAGCATGACGAGGCGTTCGTCTTCCTCGGCGCGAAGGGCGCGATGCTGCGGCGGCCGGCCTTCAGCCGGATCTGGGCCAAGGCTCTGAAGGGGGCGAACCTCTCCGGCGTCCACTTCCACGACCTTCGCCATACGGGCAACACGTTCGCCTCGCGGTCGGGGGCGACGCTGCGGGAGTTGATGAACCGGATGGGGCACTCGACCACGCGGGCCGCGCTGATCTATCTGCACACCGAGAACGGGCGGGATCAGATGATCGCCGACGGCATGGGAAAGCTCGCCGAAGCCGCTCTCAGGAAAGAAGATCCACCGGCATCGGGCACGTAACGGGCACGGAAGATCGAAAGCGCTCCGGAAACAACTAAGGCCCCGATTCGGATTCGCATCCTGACCTGGGCCTTTGTGTGTGGAGCGGGTGACGGGAATCGAACCCGCGCTGTCAGCTTGGGAAGCTGATGTTCTGCCATTGAACTACACCCGCAGCGGTGTGCCGCCCCACCACTGTAGCGGAAGTTGGGTGGCTCTCGTCCACTGTGGGAAGCGGGATCGGGGTCTATGCCGACGCTCCCGGGAAGGCGTGGCGTTGGTAGGTTGCCTCACGTGCTGCTTTCCGATCGTGACATCGTTGCCGAGATCGAGGCGGGGAGGGTGAGGATCGATCCCTTTCAGCCGGAGATGATCCAGCCGTCCAGTGTCGACGTATGCCTGGACCGCTACTTCAGGGTCTTCGAGAACCACCGGTACCCGCACATCGATCCGGCTGTCGAGCAGCCGGACCTGACGCGGATGGTCGAGCCCGACAAGGACGAGCCGTTCATCCTGCACCCGGGGGAGTTCGTGCTGGCGAGCACGTACGAGGTCGTCACACTGCCGGACGACATCGCCTCGCGGCTGGAGGGGAAGAGCTCGCTGGGCAGGCTCGGTCTGCTGACCCACTCCACGGCCGGGTTCATCGACCCGGGCTTCAGCGGGCACGTCACGCTTGAGCTCTCCAACGTCGCGACGTTGCCGATCAAGCTCTGGCCCGGAATGAAGATCGGCCAGCTCTGCATGTTCAGGCTCAGCTCGCCGGCCGAGTATCCCTACGGTTCGGAGAAGTACGGATCCCGCTACCAGGGGCAGCGGGGACCGACGCCGAGCCGTTCGTACCTCAACTTCCACCGGACGCCGATCTGAGGTCCGGGATCAGGTCCCGGAGGAGGATTCTCCGCCAAAGATGAACTGACGGTGAATTCAAAGTGAACTTTCACGCCGGGGCGGGTTGTCGTGGCGGAGTGAACCCTCCGAAGAAGGGGGGCGCCCGGGGACTCCGAGGGGCGAGAGGCCGCGGGAACGGGTCCGCGAGCAGGGCTGCCGTGAGCAGGCAAAATACGGGTTGACGGGCGATCGTGATGGAAATCACCCTGACTTTTCGCGGGAGGCCGACGAGCCCTGGCGACCTTGGTGAACCGGGCGGGAAGGGCACCGGACGCGGGGGTTTCCGAGGGAAGTACGAGGAAGGTGCCGGATGGCGTTCAGGGGTAGAGAAGTCCCATACTTGGCCTGTCTTCGTCATACTGTGGCCGAAAACCAGCAAAACGGTCAGCGGAAAGATGCCCTCAAGGCTGCCTCAAGCTGTGTGTCGCCGGGTATGCGCCGGGTAGCGACATCGGGAAGAGTGCGTGTCTAGCGGGTGAAGTTCGCATTTCCGCTGGTAACCCGTACCCTTCTCTGCGGACCATCCCCGCACATCTGGAGAACGACGTGCGCCTCCGTCTCACACCAAGTGAGGACAGCTACTACGACTTGTTCGCAGACTCGGCGAACAACCTCGTCACAGCGTCCCGTCTGCTGGTAGAGATCATCAGTGACGGATCGGACAGGGAAGCTCTGGCCGAGAAGATGCGCGCATGTGAGCACGCCGGTGACGAGCGTACTCACGCGATCATGAACCGGCTCAACGAGAGCTTCATCACCCCCTTCGACCGCGAGGACATCTACCGTCTCGCCTCGAACCTCGACGACGTGATGGACTACATGGAGGCGGCCGCCGACCTCATCGTCCTCTACCAGATCGACCACCTTCCCAAAGAGGTGGTCCGGCAGGTCGAGGTTCTGGAACGTGCCGCCGAGCTCACCGCCGAGGCCATGCCGCGGCTGCGCTCGATGAAGAACCTCAACGAGTACTGGATCGAGATCAACCGGCTTGAGAACCAGGCCGACCAGGTCTACCGCCGCCTTCTCGCCAAGCTCTTCGGCGGGGAGTACGACGCGTTGACCGTCCTCAAGATGAAGGAGGTCATCGATCAGCTCGAGATGGCCGCCGACGCCTTCGAGCACGTGGCCAACACGATCGAGTCGATCGCGGTCAAGGAAAGCTAAGTGGATCTCACGCTCGCACTCGTCATCGGCGTGGTGGTCGTAGCGTTGGTGTTCGACTACACCAACGGCTTCCACGACGCCGCGAACGCGATCGCGACCTCCGTCTCAACGCGCGCGCTGACGCCGAGGGCCGCGCTCTTCATGGCCGCGGCCATGAACTTCCTGGGTGCGCACCTCGGCACGCAGGTGGCCGCGACCGTCGGCAAAGGCATCATCGACGCTCCACAGGGAACCCACGGTCTCGTCATCGTCGGCTCGGGCCTGATCGGCGCGATCACCTGGAACCTCATCACCTGGTACTTCGGCCTGCCCTCCTCCAGCAGTCACGCGCTGATCGGCGGTCTGGTCGGCGCCGCGCTCGCCTCGGCGAGCAACGTCCACTGGGACGGGGTGCTGGAGAAGGTCGTCATCCCGATGATCCTGTCTCCGGTGATCGGCTTCACCCTCGCCGGGCTCATCATGATCGGCATTCTGTGGGGCTTCCGGCGCTCCCAGCCGTCGAAGACCAACCGGGGCTTCCGGCACGCGCAGACCGTCTCCGCGGCGGCGATGGCGCTGGGGCACGGTCTCCAGGACGCGCAGAAGACCATGGGCGTCATCTTCCTGGCCCTCGTGGTCGGCGGCTACCAGCATGACGGCGACCCGATCCCGCAGTGGGTCATCCTCGCCGCCGCCACGGCCATCTCGCTCGGCACGTACGCGGGAGGCTGGCGGATCATGCGGACGCTCGGCCGCCGGATCATCGCGCTCGACCCCCCGCAGGGATTCGCCGCGGAGACGGCCGCGGCGACGGTGCTCTACACCGCGGCCATCGGCTTCGGTGCCCCCATCTCGACCACCCACACGATCACCAGCGCGATCATGGGCGTCGGCGCCACCAAGCGCCTTTCCGCCGTGCGCTGGGGCGTCGCGGGCAACATCGTGACCGCCTGGGTTCTCACGATCCCGGCCGCCGCGTTGGTCGCCGCGCTGTCCTACTTCGCGCTCCACTGGATGATCGAGTAGTACTCCAGGTGGACCAGATCCCTCGGGGGGGACCTGGTCCACTTCAGGTCCGTCAGGCACTGCCCTTCCGGTACATCACGTCGACGTCCCACCGGGTGAAACCCAGCCCCTGGTACAGGCGGATCGCTGCGGAGTTGCTCTCGTCGACGTACAGCATCACGTTGGTCAGGCCTCGCGAGCGCAGGTGGGCCAGGCCCGCCAGGGTCAGTGACCTGCCCAGGCCGCCGCCCTGCTCGGCGGGGTCGACGCCGACGACGTAGACCTCGCCGATCGGCTCGTGCGCGTGGTCGCCGTCGCCGTGCACCTTGGTCCAGTGGAAGCCCACCAGCCGGTCGCGGCCCTCGGGACCGCCGGGCCGTACGGCGAGGAAGAACCCGGCCGGGTCGAACCAGGGCTCCCGCTCGCGCAGCTTGAGGTCGTCAAGCGTCCACGCGCCCTGCTCGGGGTGGTCGGCGAAGGCCTTGGCGTTGAGGGCGAGCCAGGCCTCCCGGTCTGAGGTGCCGGGCTCGAAGGTGCGGAGCCGTACGCCCTCGGGGAGGTCGAAGCCACCGATGTCGGCGGTGAGGGGGCGGCGCATCTGCCACAGCGACCTCGCCCTTTCGAACCCCTCCGACAGGGCGAGGGCATCGGCCGCCGGGTGTCCGCCGTGCGCCCACAGCCGCAGGTGCCCGCCGGCGCGGTCGAGCACGGCCCGCAGCAGCCGCCGTCCGTATCCCCGTCCGCGGAACGCCGGGTGGACGACCAGCTCCCCGCTGGGCCCCTCGACGGGGTCCGTCGGGTCCAGGTGGGCGTAGCCCGCGAGGTCGTCCCCGGCGTACAGGAGCACGGCTCCGGCCCGCTCGTCGCCGCCGTAGCGCAGGTGCAGCATGACATGTTCGTTGAGTGGCCGGACCCCGTCGGCCTTCGTGGCCGCATCCACCACCGCAAGGACCTCGGACACCTCTTGTTCGCCGAGTAGTCCCCGGTGTTCAACACGCACATTCATGTTCTGGACTCTAGGCGGGTACACGTCCTGGGAGAGCACCGGGGACTGGCAAAAGCCGCCAGCTACCGGTCGGGTGAATCGTTATCTCTCGGACATTCCTTGCACAGATAGTCCCCTTAGTGTCGTGGACCATGATGTCTCGTTCCTTCCTGCGGCTGACCATGGCGTGCGTGCTCGCCGGGGCCGGTGTCACGCTTGCGATGGGGCCGGCCGAGGCGGGCAACAAGCCCGCCAAGACGGTGCCGGTCCGCCTGCTCTCCCTCAACGATTTCCACGGCAACCTTGAGCCGCCGACCGGTTCCTCCGGCCGCATGGTCGACGAGACCGGCGCCACAGTCGACGCGGGTGGCGCCGCTTACGTCGCCACCCACCTCAAGCAGCTGTCCGACAAGAACACGCTGAAGGTCGCCCAGGGCGACCTGATCGGCGCGACCCCGCTGATCTCCGCGGCCTACCACGACGAGCCGTCGGTGGAGTTCCTCGGCAAGATCGGCGTCACCGCCTCCGCCGTGGGCAACCACGAGTTCGACGAGGGGTACGCCGAGCTCAGGCGGATCATGAACGGCGGCTGCCACCCGGTGGACGGCTGCTCGCCCGCGGGCAAGTGGAAGGGCGCGGCCTACAGCTACCTCGGCGCGAACGTCGTCTTCAAGCGGCCGGCGCAGGGCGCGGAGAAGCAGGCGCTGGACGCCCTGGGCGGGACGAACGCCTCCTCGCTGCGCGCTCTGCTCAAGGACTACGGCATCCCGGCCCTGCCCCCGGTCGCGATCCGCTGGATGAACGGCGTGCCGATCGGGTTCATCGGCCTGGTCACCGGGAGTACCCCGAGCATCGTCACCTCGGAGGGCATCAAGGACCTCGACTTCATCGACGAGGTGAAGGCCGCGAACGTCGCGTCCAAGCTTCTCAAGATCGTTGGAGTCAAGGCCCAGGTCGTGCTCGTCCACGAGGGTGACCAGGTCACCGCGGGCCAGTCGCCCGACAGCTGCAGCGCCCAGCCGGGCGCGGGCAACCGGATCGCCACGCAGGTCGACGCCGAGATCGACATGATCCTCAGTGGCCACTCCCACCAGGCCTACCTGTGCACGGTGGCCGACCCCAAGGGCGCCAGCCGCCTCTACAGCCAGGGTGGTTCCTTCGGCCGGGTCATCACCAAGGTCGACTTCCAGGTGGACGTCAAGACCCGCGACGTCGTGCGCTCCTCTGTCGTGGCCGACAACCAGGTCGTGACCAGGACCGTCACCCCCGACCCGGAGATCAGCGCGTTCGTCCAGACCTGGAAGGACCGCGTCGCGCCGGTGGCCAACCGGCCGATCGGCAAGATCACCGCGGACATCACCAACGCCGCGTCCGCGTCCGGCGAGTCCTCGCTGGGCAACCTGATCGCCGACGGCCAGCTCGCCGCGACCAGGACCGGCGGCAACGCCCAGATCGCCCTGATGAACCCGGGCGGCGTGCGGGCCAGCCTCACCTACGCGGGCTCGCCCGCCGGTGAGGGCGACGGGGTGGTGACGTACGGCGAGGCGTTCACGGTCCAGCCGTTCAACAACCTCATGCAGGTGATCACGCTCACCGGTGCGCAGCTCAAGACCGTTCTGGAGCAGCAGTTCACCGGCGGCCCCAACGCCCAGGCGTTCACCAAGATCCTGCAGCCCTCGTCGAACTTCACCTACACCTACAGCGCGAGCGCGCCGTGGGGTTCGAAGATCTCCGCCATGAAGATCGACGGTGTCGACGTGACGGACACCCAGACGATCAGGGTCGCGGCCAACAACTTCCTCGTCGGTGGCGGTGACGCGTTCGCCGCCTTCACCGGTGGCACCGACCTGTGGAGCGGCCCGCTCGACATCGACGCCTTCGCCGCCCACTTCGCGGCGAACCCGTTGATCACGCCCCCGGTTCCCAACCACATCACGGTCGCTCCGTAACCGGGGCGAAAGGCACGACGCGCGCGTCAGACCTGCCGGACACCTCCGGTGGGTCTGGCGTGATGCCGGGAACCCGTGCCCACAGGGCGCGCAGGCACCGGTACGACCGCGGACGCGCGAACTCACCGGTCGGCGGCTGACCTGGCACCTTGGAGAGCGGCCAGTGCCGATCGCCGCGGGGTGGGAACCGCTCGCCCTACTGGTGGGCGGGCTCGCGCTCCTCGACGGCCTCGTTGCCGCGCTCGGGGACGAACCGGTAACCGACGTTGCGGACCGTTCCGATCAGTGCCTCGTACTCGGCGCCGAGCTTGGCGCGGAGCCGCCGGACGTGGACGTCCACGGTACGGGTGCCGCCGAAGTAGTCGTATCCCCAGACCTCCTGGAGGAGCTGGGCGCGGGTGAAGACCCTGCCCGGGTGCTGTGCCAGGTATTTCAGGAGCTCGAACTCCTTGAAGGTCAGATCCAGCGCGCGGCCGCGGAGCCGGGCGGTGTAGGTGGCCTCGTCGATCGACAGGTCACCGTTGCGGATCTCGTCCGGCACCTCCTCGGCGGCGGCCAGGTTGAGCCTGCCCACGGCCATCCTGAGCCGTGCCTCGACCTCGGCGGGACCGGCGCTGTCGAGAATGACGTCGTCGGCACCCCATTCCGCGGTCAGCCCGGCGAGGCCGCCCTCGGTGACGATCACCACCAGAGGGCAGGAAACGCCCGTGGTGCGGAGCAGCCTGCACAGGCTCTTGGCCTGGACGAGCTCGCGGCGTGCGTCCACCAGGATCGCGTCGGCGGGCGGGGCGTCGAGCAGGGCGGACGCCTCCGCGGGCACGACACGTACCGAGTGCAACAACAGCCCCAGCGCCGGGAGCACCTCAGTCGAGGGCTCAAGGGCGTTGGTAAGCAGTAGGAGATTGCTCACAATGCCTCCTTCCCGCGTCATGTCGGCGATAGCCGTACAAACACGTAAGGACCCGGGGGCTACGTTGCCCAGGTCCCGTAGTACGTGAGGATAACCCACGAGGAGTAAGCGTCCAGTGAAGGTCCACCTGGTGAACACCGGTTCTCCGAGTGGATTCGCCGTAATGATGTGGTAACCCTGTGTGTGTTCGAGGAGTTGATTCACAGGTGGCGACGGGCACTGTCAGATATTGGGCCGCGGCCAAGGACGCGGCGGGCATCGCGGAGGAGCCTTTCGAGGCCGAGACCCTTGCCGAGCTGATGACGAAAATCACACCGGGCCGTGAAGAGCTGGCCCGCGTGCTGAAGCGGTCGTCGTTCCTGGTCAACGGGGATCCGGTGGGCAGACGGGCGCACGAGACGATAGTCCTGGCCGAGGGGGCGACGGTGGAGGTGCTCCCGCCCTTCGCGGGGGGTTGATCGGGTGCTATCGCCGGCACGGCGTTTCGTACAGGATTGCAGGGGGAGGGCACGCGAACGGGCCCCCCTCGGGCCGGAGAATGAACAGGGAGTCGGATGCGCAAGCTGATCGCTTTTCTGGTCCTGCTGCTCGCTCTCGTCGCGATCCTGGACAGGGTCGCCGTCGCCGGAGTCCAGCGTGAGATCGCCACGCAGGCGATGGCCAAGTACGACCTGGAGTCCCCGCCAGAGGTCACCATCGAGGGCATCCCCTTCCTGACCCAGGCGATCGCCGGGCGCTACGAGGAGGTCAAGGTCGCCGCGGGCGCGATGACCGTCTCGGGTGTCGCGCTGTCGAGCGTGGACTTCACCCTTTACGGTGTCACCGCGCCGCTTGCGGACCTGGTGCTCCGCCCCCAGCAGGTCGACATGCGCGCCGAGCGCGTGGTGGGGTCGGTGGTCGTCCCGGTGAAGACGCTCAGCCAGCGGGCGCCCCGCGGGATCAAAGTCGACGTCGTGGGCGACGCGCTCAACGTCAGCGGGGAGATCACCGTGCTGGGGCAGAAGGTGCCGGTGAAGGCGGCGCTGAAGGTCGAGATCGTCGAGGGCGGCCTGAAACTCGTCCCCGGGAAGGTGACCCTGGGCGGCGGCATCCCGGTGCCCGATCCCGAGCGGTTCATCAACTTCCGGATCCCGATCGGGAAGCTGCCGTACGACGTCAAGCTGACCGACATCAAGGTCGCGCCCGAGGGCCTGCGCATCTCGGGTGAGGCCTCCGATGTGCCGCTGAGAGGCTGAACGTGCCCCGTGTCTGAACCGGATCGTCCCGCCGTACGTCGTGGGGATGTGAGTCAAGCCGGAACCGCCGACGAGCAGCTTGTCAGAGCGCTCTTCGACGAGCACGGCGGGCCACTCTACGGTTACGCGCTGCGGCTGACGGGCGACTCGGGGAGAGCGGAGGATGTCGTGCAGGAGACGCTGTTGCGGGCCTGGCGCCATCCGAACGCGTTCGCCGGCCGCTCCATCCGCGCGTGGCTGTTCACGGTGGCCCGCAATCTCGTCGTCGACCAGCACCGGGCACGTAAGGCGCGCCCGCCGGAGACGGGCGACGAGGCGCTCGCCGTGGTGCCCGCCGATGACGAGCTGGAGCGGGCGGTGGAGTCGTGGGCGGTCGCCGAGGCGCTGGCCGCGCTGCGGCCCGAGCACCGCGAGGTGCTGGCCGAGGTCTACTACCAGGGGAAATCCGTCGCGGAGGCGGCCGCGTCGCTCGGTATCCCCGCCGGAACGGTTAAGTCGCGCACGTATTACGCGCTTCGGGCGCTCAAGCTGGCGCTGGAGGAGCGGGGGCTCGCGCCATGATGACCTGTGACGAAGTACGGATGTCGCTCGGGGTCTACGTGCTCGGAGCCCTGGAGCCGGACGAGCGCGTGCTCGTCGAGACCCATCTCGCCGAGTGCGCGGAGTGCGCGGCGGAGCTCGCCGAGCTGAGCGGGGTGGCGACGTTCCTCGGCAGGGTGTCCGAGGACGATGTGGCGCAGGTGGCGAGCCCGCCCACGGCGGTGCTGGAGCGGCTGCTCAGCGCCAAGGTCAAGCGGCGTCGCATCACCCGGCTGATGCTCCTCCTGGCGGCCTCGGTCCTGGTGGTCGGGCTCGGTGGCGGGACCTTCTGGGCCGTCATCCAGTCTCCGAGGGACGTCATGACGGTCGCCGGGTCCGCCGCGCCCGAGTCGTCGGCGGCGGACCGGAGCGCCCAGGAGTATGCCGAGCCTCTCTCGGCCTCGGCCTCCGAGCCCGACGCCAGAGCCAAGGCCTCTTCCGCCCCCGCGCCCAGCGCCGACTCGCAGCTCCTGCTCGCCCCGAGCGACCTGCGGGTCACCGGGGGGTACGGCACGATCCGCGCGGTGGTGACCGCGTCCGCCGGGCAGGGGGCGACCACGGTCAAGGTCGTGCTCACCGGCGTGGCCAAGGGCACGCGCTGCCGGCTGGACGTGATCGGGGACGGTGGTGTCAGGGAGACGGCGGGCAACTGGACCGTCAACCGGGCCGCCTATGACAAGTCGGGCGCCTTCACGGCCACCACGACGATCCCACCGGAGCGCATCACGTCGTTCGAGATCGCCACCGCCGAAGGACGGGTGCTGCTCACGGTAGATGTCCCCTGAGCCTGTCCGGCGCCGCGCGGCAGGCGAGGGCGTTCGGTGCGGGGGCGTTCCGGGTGCGGAAACGGCGCCGGATAGCCGAGCGGCGCGGGAATGGCTCGGAGCGCCCGCCTGTTGTCGTGTTCCGTGACCGGATTGACGGTGGTGGTCGTCACTCTCGCCCTCGCCACGCTTGTGGGCGTGGTGGCGCGGCGGCGGAACGGCGTGGCGCGAGAGGTGAGGGGCGAGGTGGAGCGGCTCACGTCCGGCGACATCCACGCGGAGCTGGGGGAGCGGGCCACGCTGGTGCAGTTCTCCAGTTCCTTCTGCCAGCCGTGCCGGGCGACCCGGCGGATCCTCGACGAGGTGGCGGGGATGGTGCCCGGCGTCGCGCACGTGGAGATCGACGCGGAGTCCCACCTCGATCTGGTCCGGTCGCTGAACATTCTGCGCACCCCCACCGTCCTCGTCCTCGACGCGTCAGGGCGGGTGGTGCGGCGCGCATCCGGCCAGCCCAGGAAGGCCGACGTGATCGGCGCTCTAGGTCTGGTGATCGACGGATGAACGGGTCACCCTATCGTTCCTCAAATGATCACGTCTCAGAAATTGGACAGGGATGTGACAGATGGCGGGACGCCGGGGTACTGTCGTGGACATGAACCCCACGACAGAGCTGCTCACAAAGCGGCGCGCGGTTGATTTCTGCCGCGTGACCACCGCGCTCTGTCGTATTTCCTAAAGGGCGATCTCAAGCGGCCGTCGAGCCGCACCGATCTGCACAACCCTTCAGGAGCATCAAGCGATGCAAGCTGATCCCCGAGCTCTCCGCTTCACCGCGGCCGTCACAACAGTCGTGCTCGCGCTCGTCCTCGTGACGGGCAGTGCGTGGCTGCTGGCCGCACAGGCCGTGGCGTTCGCACTGGGCACTCTCGGCCTCTCGCCGTACGGGATGGTTTTCAAAGGGATAGTGAAAAGCCCTCCGAAGGAGTTGGAGGACGCCGGCCCGCCGCGCTTCGCGCAGGGAGTCGGCCTCACCTTCGCCCTGGTGGGCTTGGTCGGATACGTCGCACAGATCACGCCGCTGGCCCTCGGGGCCACCGCGGCGGCACTTTTCGCCGGATTTCTCAACGCCGCTTTCGGCTTCTGTCTCGGCTGCGAGATGTTTTTGATCATTCGCCGCCTACTACCCGCCGCACGATGATCCTGGAGGATCAAAATGAGCCGCTCCGCCGTCCTGGTCGATGCTGACTGGGTCGAGGCCAACCTCGATACCCCCGGTGTCGTTCTCGTTGAAGTGGACGAGGACGCCAGCGCATATGACAAGGGCCACATCCGTGGCGCCGTGAAGGTCGACTGGAAGAAGGACCTGCAGGACCCGGTCCGCCGCGACTTCGTCGACCGCGAGGGCTTCGAGGCGCTGCTGTCCGCTCGTGGCATCGCGGGCGACGACACCGTGGTTCTCTACGGTGGCAACAACAACTGGTTCGCCGCCTACGCGTACTGGTACTTCAAGCTGTACGGCCACGAGAACATCAGGCTTCTCGACGGTGGCCGCAAGAAGTGGGAGCTTGAGTCCCGCGAGCTGGTCAAGGACGTTCCCAGCCGCCCCGCCACGGACTACAAGGCCAAGGAGCAGGACCGGTCCCTGCGCGCCTCCCGCGACGAGGTCGTCGCCGCGATCGGCAAGCTCAGCCTGGTCGACGTGCGCTCGCCCGACGAGTTCACCGGCAAGCTGCTCGCCCCCGCGCACCTTCCGCAGGAGCAGGCGCAGCGTGTCGGCCACGTGCCCACCGCCCGCAACATCCCGTGGTCCAAGGCTGCCAACGACGACGGCACCTTCAAGTCCGACGAGGAGCTCAAGGCCCTCTACGAGGGCGCGGGTGTCGACTTCAGCAAGGACATCATCGCCTACTGCCGCATCGGGGAGCGCTCGGCCCACACGTGGTTCGTGCTGCACGAGCTCCTCGACCAGGCGGGTGTCAAGAACTACGACGGTTCATGGGTTGAGTACGGCTCGCTGGTCGGCGTGCCGATCGAACTGGGAGAGGCTCGATAATGACTCAGGGATGCGCTGCTCCGGAACAGACGATTGCCCTTCCGGCCGGGATCGATCTTACGAACCAGGCCGTCATCCAGGGCGTGGTCACGGGCGCGGGCACGGCCTACGCCCGTCTGCTCGACCACTCCGGTGAGTTCACCGGTGAGGTCGTGGTGTCCGAGGAGGGAATCTTCCGCTTCTTCGCCGCCCCCGGTGACTGGACCGTCCGCATCATCGCGGGCGGCGGCGTCACCAAGGACATCCCGGCCCAGGCCCGCCTGGGTGAGGTCACCCAGCTCGCGGTGTCCGTCTGACCCTTCGGTCCGACGCCCGCCGAGCCGGCTCGGTAAAAAGGACCGGCACTCCCACGAGGGAGTGCCGGTCCTTTTGGTCAGGCCAGGTCAGCCGGCCAGCCGGTGCTCGACGCGCCGGAGGGCGTCGAGGTAGTCGGGCTCTGGGGACATGGCCGCGGCCAGGCGCAGGTGTGGCAGGGCCTCGGGGTGGCGGTTGGCGCGTTCGAGGGTCCTGCCCAGCAGGAATCGGGCGTAGTGGTCACCGGGGGTGCGCTCCAGCAGCGACTCCAGCGTCTCGCTCGCCCGGCCGAGCTGGGCCGAACCAAAGTAGGCACGGGCCGCCAGCAGGCGGACGGCGGGGTCCTCGCCGTGCTCGGCCATCAACGGCTCCAGGGTCCGCAGGGCGCCGAGGGGATCTCTGACACCCAGCAGGGCCTCGGCCTGGCGTAGCCACCTGACCTCGTCGGGGAGTTCCCGCCGGGGAGCGGCGTGCCGCACCAGGTCGGCGAGGACCTCGGGCGGCTGCGCGCCCGCGACCGCCGTGTCACCCACCACGAAGGTCGGCGAGGTGGCGATGCCGACGGCCTTGCCGCGCAGCAGCTCGGAGCGGACCTCCGCCGCCCCCTCGCCGCGCTCCAGCGCCTCGGTCATGCCCCCGAGTCCGGCCTCGGCGGCGAGCGCTGCCAGCGTGCCGCGGTCTCCGATGTCGGAGCCCTCGACGAAGTGGGCACGCAGGATCCGCTCCACGACCGCGTCCTGGAGCGCCGCGCCGCCGCGGCCGTAGGCGAGGGCGATGACCCGGTGGGCGTCGAACGTGTTCGCCCGCCAGACCGCTCCCCAGCGCCGCCCGCCGTCGTCGGCGCGCTCGCCGATCCGCTCCGCGGCGGCGACGCGCGAGACCCGGGCCCGGTTCTCGGCCGGGGTCAGGGCGGGGTGGCAGGCCCGCAGGGCGCCCTCGGCGACCGGGTCGCGAAGGGCGTCCTGCAGCGGCTCGGACCGTGCCGGAGCCATCGGGTCGATGAGGTACGGGCGCCAGACGATCTCCACGTCCTCGCCGAGGTCGGCCTGCTCCAGCCGTCGCTTGCCGATGTAGGCCCACGCGCAGACCATGTCGGCCCAGACTTCGATGCGCTTCATGGCCGCTACAACAAACGACAGGTGTCGTTTATTCGACAGGTGTCGTTTAAAGTTGACGGCGTGTCCGGAGACGATCCCAGAATCCGCAGAACCCGCGCCCGGCTGCGGTCCGCCGCCCTGGAGTTGACCGCCGCGCGCGATCCCGACTCGATCACCGTCGCCGAGATCGCCCAGCTGGCCGGGGTGAACCGGGCCACGGTCTACGTTCACTACCGTGACCGCGACGACCTCGTGCTCGATGCCATGGAGGCCGCGGTCAAGGAACTGGCCGCCGAGGCCGCGCGGTGTCCCTACCGGGAGCCGGGGCCGGTGCCGGCGTCGCTGGTCGCGCTGTTCGAACACGTCGGTGAGCGAGCCCCGCTCTACCGGCGGATGCTCGGGCCCTCCGGCAGCGCCCGCTTCTGCGCGCGGCTGCGCGAGGCGTTGGTCGCGGAGCTGCGCGGCCCCTTCGCGGCGGGCTCCCGGCCCCCCGGGCACGACGAGGTGCCACCGGAGATCCACGCCCATCATGTGGCGGGCGCGCTGGTCGGGCTCTTCACGTACTGGCTGGAAGAGCATCCGCCGCGTCCGGCCGAGGAGATCGCGGCGGTGGCGTGGAACCTGATCCGCTGATGTGGACCCCGGCGGCCGGGAGTGGACGACGCCGGTCCGGCGATCCCCGGCGTCGTCGGGAAGGTCGTCACTTCCGGGGAGGCTCCTCGGGGAGGGAGGGGGCGGCGACGGCGATCGGTGACGTCCATCCCATCCGACCCATCGATCCCTTAAGTGGTGGTAAAACTGGGGAAAATGCAGCGGATTGACGGGAACGCTGCCCGAATATGATGTCGAACTCTTACGCTGTCTCAGAGGCTTCCGATGAGCCCGATGGCGGAGGGGTTCCGTGGCGGACGTGCATCCCGAGCATGCGCAACTCCAGGCGGACCGGATCTACCTGGGCTGGCAGTATGCGCTGTTGCACCCGGATCCAGGTCCGGCTCCCAAGCGACCCTCGCCGGTGGAGAATCCCGCGGAGCCCGTCGACCCCGAGTGGGTGCGCAGGGAGCGCCTCAACGAAGACCTCCTGAACCGGCCGGTCAAGATCGTCCGTGCGTTCATGGCCGCGCTCGCCACGCTGATCCTCGTCCTCGGCCTTACCGAGATGCTGAGCTGGTCGTTCGCCGTCGTCGGGGTGATCGCCGCCGGTGGCATCGCGGTGTTCTGCAGCTACGCCGTCCACCAGGGCGACCGGGCGGTCCGCCACCGCATCAGGGAGCGGGAGGTGGCCGGTGACCGGCTACGGGAGGAACGGGATCGGGAGCTCTTCGCCGCCCAGGAGGAGCACGCCGCCCGCTACCGGGAGTGGGCCGAGAAGAAGGAGCGCCACGACCGCCAGCTGACCTGGTACGCGGTGGCCGTGCCCGACGAGATCGACCGGATCGACGTGGCCGGCGGCACGCTGCCCGGTTGGTCGGCGCTGATCACACTGCTCGGCGCGACCCGCCTCTACAGCGGTGGCCACCTGACCGTGCTCGACCTGTCCGAGGGCGCGATCGCCAAGGACCTGATCGAGCTGGCGCGCAGGGGCGGTGACGACCCGCTGGTCTGGGTGTTGCCGGTCGACCTCCCCAAGCTCGACCTGGGTGCCACGCTGGCCCCCGAGGCGTTCGCCGACGTCCTCGCCCACGTCGTGAGCGTCAGCGAGGAGCACCGCACGACCAGGGACCTGTCGTTCGACAACGCGATCCTGGAGCGGGTGCTGGAAGTCCTCGGCGAGAGTGCCACGATCAACCAGGTCACCGCCGCGCTGCGCGCCCTGGCCCAGGTCGGCGACCCCCGGGAGGACCTGCGGTGCGGCCTGATCACCGCCACCCAGCTGGAGCGGATCGGCACGCTTTTCGGCCGTGGCGTCAGCGACCGCGTGGTGATCGAGCGGGCCTGGGCGCTGGAGTCGCAGCTGCGCAAGCTGGAGACCCTCGGCTCGGAGGCGGTGCGCCTGCCGCCCGCGCGCCTGCGGGTCGTGTCGATGGACCGCCAGGCGGGCGTGTTCGGCAACCGCGTCCTGGGCACGTACGTGGCCACCGCGCTGACCCACATCCTGCGCCAGTCGCCCGCCTCCGAGCGGCCCTGGTACCACACGATCATCGTCGCGGGCGCGGACAAGCTCCGCGGTGACGTGCTGGACCGGCTCATGGACGCCTGCGAGACCTCCAGGACCGGGCTGGTGCTCACCTATCGCTCGCTGACCCCGACCGTGCGGGAACGGCTCGGGCGCGGGCACGCGGCGGTCACGTTCATGCGGCTCGGCAACGCCGAGGACGCCCGGATCGCCAGCGAGCACGTCGGCACCGAGCACCGCCTGGAGCTCGCCCAGCTCACCGAGACGATCAGTGCCGCCGGGGCCGGTATGGACGGCGGCTACATCTCCACGGTCGGTCAGGCGGAGGAGGGTGACGACGAGCGCGATGTGAGCCGCGCGGACCTCAAGGAGGACATCACCTTCTCCACCGAGTGGGGCCGCCGCGCGACCAAGGCGATGGGGGAGACGGAGCGGGTGTTGCACCGTTCCCGGGAGTTCCTCGTCGAGCCTCACCAGCTCCAGCAGCTTCCCACCACCTCGGTGATCGTCACCGACGCCACCGCCGAGGGGCGCAGGGTCCGTCTCGCCGATGCCAATCCGGCCATACTGACCTTCCCCAAGACGACGCTGGGCGAGTTCGACGAGATCAAGGAAGCCGTGCTGGAGCGCGTACAGGAGAGCAAGGCGGAGCCACGCGAGCCGAGTCCGTTCGAGGACGCGCCGCCCAATCTCGGCCCGCCCCCGGCCAGGCTCGACTGGCGCCGCCGCCAATGAGGTCCGGGCCCGTGCCGCCGACGAGCCGGTGGGCGGGGATTCGGCCGGTGGGGATCCGGGTAGCGATGATCCCGTCGGGGACGGTATCGCCGGGCATGCCAACGGGGCGTCCGTATGTCGTAATGGGATGGTCAATGTGGAGGTGCGAGCCCCGAGTCAGGTTCGACCGTGGTTACGGGGGTGACCTACCCCCGATTACGCGTCGGCCGGTATGGCGGAGTGATCCGTGAAGCGTCAACCCTCCGGCCTGGAGCCGGGTCCCTCGGGTGGAGACCAAATGCAGCCAAGTGTGTCCCGTCCGCCCAACGCCCTGACCGGTCCCTGGTACAGAATCCAGGCGATCACAGCGCCCTCGCGCAGTTCCTCCGCCGAGTGGGACTTCGTCACGGTCCTGCCCGCCGTGCTCTCCACGGCCCAGCGCAACCGGCCCTTCGTGGTCGGCTGGCTCTCCCGGGGGTCCGGCGCCCCGCTGGAGCTGATCACCAATGCGGGGCCGCTGACTCCGCCGCGCCCGCCCCGCAGGGCCGCCACCGAGGTCGAGCACGCCCCCGGCGGCCCCGAGCCGTTGCTCTTTCCCAGCGGCGCCCGCGGTGTCCGGATCGGTGACGAGTGGCTCCGCGACCTGTCCGACCTGGTGTGGACCGTCTGCCCCGGCCGGCAGGCCCCGCCGCTCGGCGGCCGTCGCGAGCCGGACGCCGACGAGATCAGGCGGCCGACGCTTTTCGAGTCGACGCTGGTCACGCTCATGTCCCGGCCGTTCGCCTGGCTGGTGGTGGCCGAGCAGACCGACCTGCTGGACGCCGAGGTCGCGCACCTGCGCACCCAGCTCAACGTGTTGCGGCAGTACGGCGACGCCTCCGAGCGCTCCCGCTACGACGCGGAGCGGGCCGAGCGGCGCATGCAGGAGCTGGACGCCTTCCGCGAGGCGGGGCTGTGGAACGTCCGGCTGCTGGCCGGGGCCGCCGGTCCCGAGGAACTGCGCCAGATCGCCCCGGTGCTCGTCGGCTCCGCCGAGATGAGCCACCACCCCTACCGCCTGCGCAGCGCGCTGTCCGGTCCCGTACACGGTTTCGCCGAGGCACTGGCGGTGACCCTGCAGGATCCGGCGGACGGTGCCGCCGCCCCGTTCGCGGCCACCGCCGGGGCGCTCGCCGCCCTCGCCGGGCTGCCGCACCGGGAGGTGCCGGGGGTACGGGTGCTCGACGCGGGCTTCTTCGACGTGACCAGCGAGGCCGACACCGCGCCCGGCACGCCGGCCGTCGAGCTCGGGGCCATCCTCGACGGCCAGGACAGGCCGGTCGGCTCGTTCAGGGTCCCGCTGGCCACCCTCAACCGGCACGCGTTCGTCACCGGCGCCACCGGCTCCGGCAAGTCCCAGACCGTCAGGCACCTGCTGGAGCAGCTCACCGGCGCGGGCGTCCCGTGGCTGGCCATCGAGCCGGCGAAGTCCGAGTACGCCTCGATGGGCGGCCGGATCGAGCACCTCGCCCCGGTGACCGTGATCAACCCGTCCGCCCCGGAGAGCGTGCCGTTCAGCGTGAACCCGCTCGCTCCCGAACCCGGCTATCCGGTTCAGGCCCACATCGACATGGTCCGGGCGCTGTTCATGGCGGCCTTCGACGCCGAGGAGCCGTTCCCGCAGATCATGTCGCTCGCCCTGCAGCGGGTGTACGAGGCCAACGGGTGGGACGTGGTCACCGGCTGGGCCGCTCCCGGCGCCGCCGTGCGGCCCGCCGTGCCGACCCTCGAACAGCTGCAGCGGCACGCGATGGAGGTGATCAAGGAGATCGGCTACGGGCGGGAGGTCCAGGCCGATGTGGAGGGCTTCATCTCGCTGCGGCTGCGGTCGCTCCGGGTCGGTTCCGCCGGCCGGTTCTTCGAGGGCGGCCATCCCGCCGACATCGGCGACCTGCTCCAGCGCAACGTGGTGCTCGCGATCGAGGACGTCGCCAACGACGAGGACAAGGCGTTCCTGATGGGCACGCTGATCATCCGGATCGTGGAGCACCTGCGGATGCGGGCCAGGAAGGAGCGGAGCAGCGGGCTGAAGCACGTCATCGTGATCGAGGAGGCGCACCGGCTGCTCCGCGACCGGGGCGCGGGGCGGGCCAGCACGCACGCCGTCGAGCTCCTGGCGGGCATGCTCGCCGAGATCCGCGCGTACGGCGAGGGCATCGTGGTCGCCGAGCAGATTCCCACGAAACTGGTCCCCGACGTCGTGAAGAACACCGCGCTGAAGGTCATCCACAGGCTCCCCGCCGAGGACGACCGCCGGCTGGTCGGGGCGGCGACGAATCTGAGCGAGGAGCAGTCCCGGCAGGTCGTCTCGCTCCCGCCCGGCGTCGCCGCGGTCTTCGCCGACGGCATGGACCGGCCGCTCCGCATCCAGGTGCCGCTGGGCGAGGACCGCGAGCGCCCGGTCCCCGGCCACACGCCGCCCATCTGCGGTCGTCGCTCGGCGGCGTGCGGGCAGGAGTGCCGCAACGGCCGGGCGTGCACGCTGGTCGAGCTGCGCGAGGCGGACCTGCTCGCCGAGGCGCCCGAGTGGGCCTGGCTGCGGATCTGGACGGACACGCTGGTGCTGGCGTTCTGTACCAACAGGCCGGCGCCCGGGGTGCCCCGGGCACTGGCCGACCTCTGGGCGGAGCTCCCGGCACGGCGGCGCGAATGCCTGCTGGCCACGACCGCCGAACGGTGCGTGGGCCGCCGCGCGTGGTCGTTGCGGACCGTCCACGACCCGGCCAAGCTGACCGAGCAGGTCGCCGCGATCGCGACCAGGCTGCTCGGTCCCGACCGCGACCCCGGCGAGCGGCCCGGACCCGCCTGGGTCATCCCGCAGGTGCGGTGGCTGCATGAGGTGGACCGGCTCTTCCCGCACGGCCAGCCCGCGCCCAACCCGCGCGGCTCCGCGCCGGTCATGGAGTACGCCCTGTTCAACCGTCCCGCGGGCGGCTCCGAGCTGCTCGGCCACCGGGCCAAGGCGCTCCGCCACCACCCGCTCTCCATGGAGGTGGACCGTAACCGGGAACTGGCCTGGCGGGTGATCCTCGGCGACGACGAGCGCGAGAGTGTGGAGCGCGACATCCTCACGGTCACCATCGGCATCGACCCGGCCGAGCGGCTCCGGCACGTGGCCCAGACGATGGGGGCAGGCTGGCTGGAGAGCGTGCTGTCGTGGCCGCACCGGTTCGTGCTGCCGTTCGACGCCGATTCGCAGGAACCCGTCGAACTCGCCTTCGCCGAGCAGTGAGGCGTGGCCGGGAGGGATATCCGGCCACATCTCCCGCTGTGGAGCCTGTGGAGTTCGTTCCCGCCGTATGGTGAGAGCGGTCTGGTCTGCGGCCTTTACGCTTGACCATCACCGGCCGGGGTGTGTGACGTGCCGTCCGGGGGTGGGGGTGCCGAAGCCCGGCTAAGATCTGCGGCATGAACGATTCGGCGATTCCGGCCCCGCGGCCGGGCCGGCCGGCCGCCGGGTCGTCCCGCGAACGGTCGCCAAGCGAGGAGACGGCATGACTCAGCTTCCGCTGCGGGCGCAGCTCGCCACCGCTCTCGGCCGGACGGCCGCGACCCTGTCCCGGGTCACCGGACGCGGAGACGGGTCGGTGATCGGAGGCCGGGTCAGCATGCTCCTGGAGCCCGACCTGCTGCGCCAGCTGGCACGCGACCGCAAGCTCGCGCTGGTGAGCGCGACCAACGGCAAGACCACGACGACCCGCCTGATCACCTCCGCACTGTCGGATCTCGGCGACGTCGCCACCAACGCCTTCGGCGCCAACATGCCCGCCGGGCACGTCTCGGCACTGTCGTCGGCCAAGCACGCCCCGTACGGGGTGCTCGAGGTCGACGAGAAGTACCTGCCCGAGGTGATCGACACCACCGGCGCCGGGGTCATCTGCCTGATGAACCTCAGCCGGGACCAGATGGACCGGGCGGGCGAGATCTGGCTGCTCGCCCAGAAGTGGCGGCGGGCGCTGGCCGGCAAGAACACCCATGTGATCGCCAATGCCGACGACCCGCTGGTGACCTGGGGCGCCTCCACCGCGGCCTCGGTCACCTGGGTGTCGGCCGGGCAGCCGTGGAAGGAGGACTCCTGGTGCTGCCCCGAGTGCGGCGGCCCCCTCGACCGTAAGGGCATGGAGTACGTTCCGCCGGGCAGCCTCGGCTCCGGTGCCTCCTCGCAGGCCGGGGAGAACGACTGGGCCTGCCGCGAGTGCACCTTCCGGCGGCCTGAGCCGTCCTGGGTGCTCGACGACGACGCGGTGATCGACCCGCGCGGGCAGCGCTGGGTGCTGGACATTCAGCTCCCCGGGCGGGCCAACCGGGCCAACGCGGCGATAGCGCTGGCCACCGCCGAGGCGTTCGGGCTGCCCGTCGAGCGGGCGCTGCCCCGGCTGCGCGAGGTCAGGTCGGTCGCCGGCCGCTACACCACCGTGGAGCGCGGCGGACGGCACGCCCGGCTGCTGCTGGCCAAGAACCCGGCCGGCTGGCTGGAGGCCTTCGACGTGCTCGACTCCTCGCTGCCGGTGATCCTCTCGGTCAACGCCCAGGGCCCCGACGGCCGCGACACCTCATGGCTGTGGGACGTCGACTACCGCGTGCTGCGCGGCAGGCCGGTCTTCGTGACCGGTGAGCGGCGGCTCGACCTCGCGCTCCGGCTGGATGTGGCGGACGTGCCGTTCCAGCTGGCCGGATCGTTCGAGCAGGCACTCGGCGCGCAACCGCCGGGCAAGGTCGACGTGATCGCCAATTACACCGCCTTCCAGCAGATTCGATCGGAGTTCGGTCGTGCAGTCTGACAGCGCTCTACGCCTTGTCTGGATTTATCCGGACCTGTTGAGCACGTACGGCGACCAGGGCAATGTCCTGGTCCTGGAGCAGCGCGCCCGGCGCCGCGGCATCCCGGTTGAGACCGTGCACGTGCGCTCGGCCGACCCGGTCCCGGAGAGCGGTGACATCTACCTGATCGGCGGCGGCGAGGACCGGCCGCAGATCCTGGCTTCCGAGCGGCTCCGGCGTGACGGCGGCCTGCACCGGGCCATCCAGCGGGGCGCGGCCCTGCTGGCCGTGTGCGCGGGCTACCAGATCATGGGCACCACCTTCGGCGGCGAGGAGGGGCAGCCGGTCGACGGCATCGGCCTGATCGACATCTCCAGCGGCCGTGGTGCGGGCCGGGCCGTCGGCGAGCTGGCCGGGGAGGCGGACCCGGCGCTCGGCATCTCGACGCTGACCGGCTTCGAGAACCACATGGGCGTCACCCGGCTTGGGCCCGGTGTCCGGCCACTGGCGCGTACGGCGGTCGGCACGGGCAACGGCGACGGCACCGAGGGCTGCTACACCGGCAAGATCGTCGGCACCTACCTGCACGGTCCGGCGCTCGCCCGTAACCCCGGCCTCGCCGACCTGCTGCTCACCTGGGCGGTGGATGCCCAGTTGCCACCGATCGACGACTCCTGGTTCGAGCGCCTCCGCGAGGAGCGCCTGGCCGCGGTGCTGCCCGGCTGACGCCGGAAACCGGCCGTCCGGCCTTGCCGGGCGGCCGGAGGGCGTGCCTCACCAGGCGGCGTTCAGTAGACGAGAGCCTGGACGCCTTCGCCCAGGACCTCCTCGACGAACGTGGGGGCGCCCGCGATGCGAATGCCCTCGATCACGTCGCCGACCGTTATGTCGCGCCGGGCCGCGCACTGGGTGCACAGCGTCACCCTGCCGCCGGCGAGCACCGCGTCGAGCAGGTCGCCGAGCTGGGCGGCGTGCGGGAGGGTGAACTCCTTCGCCCGTCCGGGGAGGGCGAACCACGCGGACTCGCCGGTCAGCCAGAGCGAGACGGGGACTCCGCTCGCCAACGCCGCCGCGGCCACCGTGAACGCCTGGTTGCAGCGCTCGGGTGAGTCTTCGCCGGCGGTAACCTTGATCACCAGTGATCGTGCCATGCCCGAAGCCTATGCGGGTCCGCCTCGCGGGCGCGAACCATATCAGGGCGGTTCCAGGTCCTGTTTCCTGGATCTTTTGCCCACCGCGGTAGGTCGGGCGGCGCCGCACCGCGTTGCCGCCGCTCCCTCCTCCGTCCTGCCGATGCTGTGGCCGGAAACGATCAACGGGTTCACGGGTGGCCGTTCACACCGGCTGGATGTGCGGTGGTGGAACCGGTCAGGAAGGGCAGAGGCCGCGGCGGATCGTGCGCCGTTGGGGCGGCCGGTCACTCTCACCCACAGCCTGACGGCGCCCGGTCCGGGAACCGTTTCGGTGACGGCACCGGCGACGCGCGGCCGCCGCGTTCCGCGCGAAACGCGTTGAACAGGTGATACGCGCACAATCATGATGAACTCCATGGACCTCATCTCCTCCCTGCCCGCCTTCATCCTGGCCGTGGTGCTGATCTCCGCCTCGCCGGGGCCGGCGATGGCGCTGATCCTGCGCCGTGCGGCCCTGCGCGGCTTCTCCGGCGCGGTGCCCACCGTGCTGGGCCTGGAAGCCGGTCTGTACCTGTGGGCGTTGCTCGCCGCCGCCGGGCTCGCCGCCCTGGTGGCCGCCTCCGAGGTGGCCTTCCTCGTCCTGCGCGTGGTGGGCGCGGGTTTCCTGCTGTACCTCGGGATCAAGGCCTGGCGCTCGGCGTGGCGCGGGCGGGAAACCGGCGGGGTGGCCGAGGAGGTCGCGGTCGGGGAGCCGGTGCCCGGCTCGGCGCTGACCTGGTGGAAGGCGTTCGGCGAGGGATTGGTGGTGATGCTGGCCAACCCGAAGGCCGCCGCCTTCATGATCGCGTTCTATCCGCAGTTCGTACCGGCCGACCAGCCGCTGTTCGCCACGACCGCGCTGCTCGCCGTGCTCCAGGTGGTCATCGAGATCGTCCTGTATCTGGCGCTGGCGGCCGTGGTCGGGCGGGCAGGCGCGTGGTTCCGCCGCCCGGTGATCCGGCGTCGGCTGGACGCGGTCAGCGGTACGGTCCTCGTCGCGCTGGGGCTGCGGGTGGCCGTCGAGGGCCGTTGACGCGCCGGAGCCGAGCGAGCGTCTGCCAGGCCCTCACCACGGCGAGCGTCGCGTGACAGGGCCTAGGCTCGGACCCATGGACGTTCCCGAACTGCATCCCGACCTTGAGCCGATCGCCTTCCTCGTGGGCGTGTGGGAAGGCGCCGGCGTCGGGGGATATCCGACGATCGAGAGTTTCAACTTCGGCCAGGAAATCGTCTTCGGCCACAACGGCAAGCCGTTCCTGACCTACAACAGCCGCACCTGGCTGCTCGACGAGGCGGGCAACAAGGTCCGCCCGCTGGGCGTCGAGACCGGTTTCTGGCGCCAGCTCCCCGGGCGTCAGCTGGAGGTGTGCCTGTCACATCCCACGGGCATCGTGGAGGTCTACGTCGGTGAGGTGGTCTTTCACAAGATCGAGCTGCATACCGACGTGGTGGCCCGTACCGCCACCGCCAAGGAGTACACCGGAGGCCACCGCCTCTACGGCCTGGTCAACGGCAACCTGATGTGGGCGTACGACATGGCGGCCATGGGCCAGCCGCTTCAGTCCCACATCTCGGCCGAGCTCAAGCGGGTCGGTGACTTCGTCCCCGACGCCGGGTGAATTCCCGAAGGGGCGCGAGCCGGGTACCGGATGAGCGCTCCTGCTCGCACCCGGGGGCGACAGAGGCAGGGCGCTGACTACGCTCTGTGGGATGAGCACTCCCTTCACCCCCGAAGCGGTCGAGGCCATCAAGCGCCACATGAACGACGATCACGCTGACGACGCGCTACTGATCTGCAAGGGCCTCGGCGGACAGCCCGAGGCCACCGGCGCGACGACGACCGGTGTCGACGCCGAGGCGATCGAGTTCGCCGCCGTGGTCGGCGAGCTTGAGATTCCGGTCCGGGTCCCGTGGAGCACCACGCTGACCGAACGCGCGCAGGTCCGTACGGAGGTCGTCCGCCTCTATCGGGACGCCTGCGCGGCCCTCGGCGTCCCCGCCCGCGGCGAGCACTGACCGGGAGCCTCCCCGATCCGGGACCCCGCCGGCCGGCGTCGAGCGCGACGGCCGCGAGGATCGGCGACGGACCGGTCACCGGAGCCGAGCCCGGTCGCGGACCTTCGCCTTCCACTGCCCCGGGGCACTGTACGGAGCCTGCCCCGGGGCACCGCTATGGAGGCGCCGGCCGGAAGCCGGGGCCGGTGATTACGGCGCTGGCCGGGGGTTTTATTCGGATGACCTTATTCGTTGGCTTTTTCCGGCCTTTCATACCTTGAATGCATTTTCGTGCGGAATTTCCCGCTGGAGGAGGCCACGAAGGGACAAGTCCGAAAACAGGAGAGGCTGATGGGGCCGTTGGTGACAGTCAGGTCAATGTCGGGACTGATCACGGCATTCGTGGAAAGCTCCCAGATGCTGAAATTTCCTGAAATAAGGAGGCGCGGTGAAACCGCGAGCCCTTGTGCTGGCGCCAATGCGAGGTCCGGAGTGGGACCGTCTGAGAGAGCTGATCGACGTCCACTACGACCCGGCTGAGCACGGTCCGTACCAGGCTGCCGACCTCGCCCGGCGGCTCGCGGACATCGGGGCGCGCATCCTCATCACCGAGTCCGACGAGGTCGCGGGCCCGGTGCTGGATCTTCCCCTGCTGGTGGTGGGCTGCGCCCGCGGCGACGCGGGGAATGTGGACCTCGGCGCGGCCACCGACAGGGGCATTCCCGTCGTCTGCGCCCCGGGGCGCGACGCCGACGCGGTGGCCGAGCTCACCCTCGCCCTGATCCTCGCGGTGACCCGCCGGGTGGCGGTCGGCGACCGTGAGATCCGCTACGGCGTGGTCTCCTACCGGCGGCACCGCGCGTGGGAGCTCGCGGGCCGGACCGTCGGCCTGATCGGCTACGGGGCGGTCGGCCACGCGGTGGCCTGGCGGATGAGGGGGCTGGGCATGCGCGTCATGGTCTACGACCCCGAGGCGGCGGAGAACCGGTACGGCCTCGACGTCCTGCTGGCTCAGGCCGACGTCGTCTCCGTACACGCCCCCGCGTCCGCGAGGCCGCTGATCGGCGCTGTGGAGTTCGCCGCGATGAGGACCGGAGCGATCTTCGTCAACACCTCCGACGCGGCCCTGCACGACATGGACGCCCTCGTCGGAGCGTTGAAGGCGGGCCATCTGGGCGGCGCGGCCCTCGACAGGTTCGCCGGGGACTGGCTCGACCCGTCCCACCCGCTCGCCGACATGGACAACGTGGTGCTCACCCCGCACCTGGGCTCGGGGACCTACGACACCGAGATCAACCACACCCGGATGATCTGCGAGGACATCGTCAGGATCCTCGGCGGGGAAAGCCCGCTGCACTGCGCCAATCCTGGTTTCCAGGGGTGACCCCCAGCCCCTCGGCCCCGAGGGTGTCACGGTCCCGGATCCGTGCGCCGCGGCTTGACGGGGGGCGACCGCGACACGATCCGGAGTCGTACGGGAAAGGCGCGTCCCGGCCCGGGGCGGAGGGCCTGGAAAGAGGAGTGCCGGAAAGGGAAGAACCCCGGACCGCTTCCTCCTGGCTGAGCAGGAGGGCCGGTGGACCAAAGGCGGGAGTGCCCGCCCCCGGCGGCCCGGGGTTCCGGTGATTGTCGTGGATTCGCCGAACGTCGCCAGACGCCCGGACAGAGTCCGGTCGCGGCGTCCTAGCGGACAGCCACCTCGCTAGCCCAACTATGATCAACCATTGTTCGGACCACCTCCTTTCGGCGTGCCTGTACGTTACGAAATTCCGCGCCGTCAAGGCAAGCGAATATTCGCGGCCCCACGCAACCGATGGCTCCCGTCCTGAGGCCGACCCCCTGACCAGGCCCGATATGGCCTGATGGAACGGGGGACGCGAGTAACAGACAAATGATCACGCTCTCATCGTGGGGGCCGCGGACGACGACGAGCTCTACGACGCGGCGCGCACGGCTGAGCGAATCCTTGGCCGTGAGGTGAACATCAGCCGGATCTCCTCGGCGTCGTGGACCGATGACACGGACAATCCCTTCGTGATGTCCCTGCGGAGCAGACCTCTCCACCCGCTGATTCAGAAGCGGATCACTCCTCCAGCCTCCAGCGAGGCTGGAGGAGATCTTCGGCGGGAAGGGGTGGGCGTGTGGAGCCCCGATGCTCATAGACTCTTGGCATGACCGAGACGTCGTGGCATGAGGAACTGCGGGCGCGCGGTTACCGGGTCACTCCGCAACGCCAGCTGGTGCTTGAGGCGGTCAAGGCCTGCGAGCACGCCACCCCGGAGGAGATCTGCAACCGGGTGCGGGAGACCGCTCGCGGGGTGAACATCTCGACCGTCTACCGGACCCTTGAGCTCCTTGAGGAGCTCGGCATGGTCACCCACTCCCATCTCGGGCACGGTGCCCCCACCTACCACCTGACCTCCGAGGCCGATCACGTGCATCTGGTCTGCCGCGGCTGCGGGGAGATCAGCGAGGTCAGTCCGGATCTGGTGGAGAGCTTCGTCGACAACCTCGACCAGAAGCTCGGGTTCGTCACCGACGTGCACCACCTGACGGTCTTCGGCCGCTGCCGGAACTGCCGCTAGCGGCGGGAACCCGGCCGCCACCTTCGCGGACGCGGCCGGCCGGGGACCGCGCCGGCGCCGCGGCGGAGGCACACCCGGCCGCGGGGAACCCGGATCGAGGCGTGATCAGTGGAGCGTCGGCACCTCGCCGCCCTCCGCCCACTCGACGCCGACTCCGCGCAGGCCCGCCGCCCACGGACCGGCCGTCTCGGCCAGCGCGGCCGCGTCCGGCGGCGTGCGGCCGAGCCCTATCGCGAACCGGGCCATTCCCGGCCCGGTCTCGAACGGCCGGGGCCAGGCGTGCGCGTCTCGTGCCCCCGCGCGTTCCAGGGAGGTGAGCAGCGCACGCACCCGGCCCCGGACGCGGCCCAGCGTCACGGCGAACCTCTCGGCCCGCTCGTCCCGCACGGTCACCACCGCCCACGCGGCGTGCCGCCGGTGCGACGGCGGCGCCGACAGCAACTCCTCCCGGGGGCTCCGGCCGGTCCGCGCCGCCTCCTCCACGATCTCCCAGGCGGTGTAGAGCTCCTGTGCCAGCAGATCCCGCCCGCCGGCGCCGACCTGTTCACTGCACAGGCGGACGGGGGCCGTGGGGGTCGTGACCGACACGGCCGCGCCGGACCCTCCGTCCGGCGGCCCGTCCGGCGGCCCGTCCGGTGCCTCCGGCCACAGGCCGACCGGCCGGCGCCAGTCCCATGCGGCCCAGGTACCGAAGAAGTGCCGGAGCAGGTCGCCGGGAGGAAGATCCCCGGATTCGCACACCGTCCGCGCCGCGAGGATGGTCCAGGCCAGGCCCGGCAACCCGCCGAACGGGGCCGAGTCCAGCCCGCGCGCCCTCGCCCATGCCTTCACCTCCCGGGCCAGCCCGGCGAAGGCGGCGCGGTGCGCGCCGACCGCGGCGAGCACGGCGTCGGCGTCGCTGACCGCGCTCAATGCGATCGCCGAGGCCTCGTCCAGCTCCGTACGGCGCGACACCGCCTCGGCGGGGGTGACGCCCGTGACCGCCACGACGGCCAGATCGACGTCCAGACCGTCGATCCGCAACCGGAGGCCGGGCACCCTGGCGCCGATCACACTCCGCAGCCCGATCGCCTCCGGCAGTGCCGCCCGCACCCGCGCCTCGACGTCCGCGGGGGCGACCGCCGCGGGCAGCGCCACCACCAGGTCCAGGTCCGCGTCGGCCAGGGCGCAGCCCAGGCGTCGCGACCCGGCGACGTGCACGACCCCCTCGGCCAGCGAGACCCGCAGCCGCGCCACGACCTCCCGTGCCACGGCGGCGCCGTCCTTTCCCGATCCCGGGGCGTCCCCGGAGGTGCGCGCCGGCTCCGGTGGGCCGTCGGGCGCGCGTGTCCCGTGGTCGAGCCAGCGCACCTCGCCCGTTCCGAGGGCGACGGTCGCCCGGGGCCGCATGGGCTCCTCACCCCGGCGTGACAGCAGGACCAGTTCGCCGACCCGCACCGACCCGCCGCCCAGCCGCGCCGCGCAGTCGGCGACGAGCCGTTCGGGATCCCGGACCCTTCCCAGGGTCAGGTGCGGGGTGTAGCCCGCGGAGCGGCCCCGGCAGCGGGGGAACCCGCGCTCCAGCGCGCCGCGCAGCGCGGCCCACGGTTCGGCTCCGCCCGCGGCCGGGTCGAGCCAGACCGTGGAGCCGTCCCGATGGGAGAAGGCGTGCACGCCCTCCAACCGGGCGGTGAACGGGGGGATCGAGGCCGCGGCGGCGGCCAGCAGGGGGGCCGCCTCCTCGAAGTCGGACTCCGGTACGAAACCGAACAGCACCGTGACGTGCGGTGGCCACCTGCGGATCTGCGGGTCGTGCTCCCGGCGGATCTCCTGGATCGCCGGCCAGAGCTCCCGCGGTGGGATCCAGACCAGCGCGGTCCGTGCCGTCGGGCGCGCGTCGAGGACGCCGGAGACGTCGGAGACCTCGTGCCCGCTCCCGCCGATGGCGACGTCGGCGGCGACGGCGTAGTGGTCCGATACGAACAGGCCGTCCGGCGCCGGAACGTCACCCCGTACGGCCGCGGTCGTGACGCGCAGGTCGTGGCCGCGCAGCAGGACCCGGTCGAGCCGGGAGGCGCGGCCGGAGAGTGAGGAGAGGGCCGCCAGCGGATTGGCCCGCGGATCGAAGGTGGCGGTCGCGTCATCGGGGCCGTGGGCCTCGGTCCAGGCGTCTCGCAGGCCCAGCACCTCGGCGGGCCGGCTCCCGCCGTCGTTGAGATCGCCCAGAAGGATCACATCCCCGTCCACGCCGAGCAGCACCTCGGCGAGCCGGGCGAGCTCGGCCTCGCGCCGGGCGGGGCCGTTGTCGGTGTGGTCGCTGGTCAGATGCGTGGCGGCCACCACGACCGGCCCGGCGGTGGACTCCACCGTGACGGCCGCGACGGCCTTGTGCGGGCCGAGGACGTGCAGGCCCGCCTCTCGAACGGGCAGGCGGGTCAGCAGGAGGAGCCCGGCGTCGTCGACGTCCTGGCCGGCCGGGTCGGTGCTCAGCGTGTAACCGGAGCGGATCCACGGGGTCCGCAGCAGCATGCCGAGCAGCTCGGCCTCGACCTCCTGCAGCGCGATGACGTCCGCGTCGGCCCGCTCCAGCTCCTCCAGCAGCAGCGGCCGGCGCCGCGCGGTGTCCAGCCGGTCGCTGTCGTAGCGGTCCCACAGGGTGTTCCAGGTCAGCACGCGCAGGTGTGCCGTCGCGGACGCGGCCCCGGCCGGTACGGGGGGCGCGGGGCGCCAGCCCGCGACCGGATCCCACGCGAACGGCGTCCTGGCCGCGAAGAACGGTGCCCGGAGCCTGCGCGGATCCCGTACCCGGCCGGCCTGCGACGAGTCGATGCGGTCCAGGCCCGCCGACCGGTCCCAGACCGTCTCGCCGTCGGCCTCGACGAACAGGATCCGGTGCCAGGGGATGTCGCCTCCCGGTACGAACGCGGGCAGTGGCACGCGCTTGGGCGAGGCCCCGCGCACGTTGATGCCCAGGACGAACCGCGCCGGGTCGAACCGCGGATCCCAGCGGATCCGGTGGAAGATCTCCTCACTCGTCCGCATGATCATTCCTCATCGCTGTCGAGGGCTCCGGCGACGTCGAGGACGTTTCCCTCCGGCCCGATGTACCACGTGCGGTGCGCCTCTCCCGGATAGGGCGGGGAGAAGCGGCGAAGCTGGGCGGAGAGCACCTCCGGCGGCACCGGGTGCGCACGGCCCACGTTACGCCGGGCCAGCACGTCGCCGGGGACCAGCATGACCGCCTGTGTCGTCAGCGCGTCGCGCCCGCGGGCCACGGTGTGCACCAGGGAGCGCTGGTGCCGGTTCAGGGCCGTGGCATCCCACACCACGGTTCCGCCGCCGGCCAGGAGCGCGTCGAGTCGGTGCAGGCCCTCGCGGAGGATCGCCGGGTTGGCCCGCTGGTCGGACCGGGACCCCCGGGCCTGGCGCAGGTCGTCGAGCGCGACGACGGCCCCGGCGTCCGGGAGGCCGCGGGCGAACGTGCTCTTCCCGCTGCCCGACGGGCCGACCATGACGACGAGCCGGGGAAACCGGCCGGACCGCCAGCGCCCGCTCACCGCCAGGCCCTCCTCGGCCGTGGCGATCCGGCCCAGCGCGTAGGATTCCCGCGTCTCGGCCCAGCACCGGTCCGCCACGTCGGGATCACATCCGTCGAGCGCCTGGCGCAGGCCCAGGCGCAGCGGCTCCAGCGGTGCCTCGCCGAGCAGCCCGGCCTCGTCGGCGTGCAGCTCGGACCAGCCGACCTGCTCGCGCGCGTCGGCGGCGTCACCGTCGGCGCGCCCGGTCAGGGCCGCGGCGGCGACCGCGTGCAGGACTCCCAGGTCGGCCGCGGCCGTCAGCCGTACCAGGCCGGTCCTGCGCTCCTCGTCGGGGAAAGGACGGTGCAGGCGGGTGCTCAGCTCGGCCAGGTCGGCGACCCGCCGGGCCAGAGGCATGCCGAGGGGAGCCACCAGGGCGGACGCCAGCCAGGCCCGGCGGGTGCCGCGGAACAGGGTGGCCAGGACGCCCGCCAGCCGGGCGTCCCCAGTGCGGCCGAGCAGGTCGAGCCTGGCGGAGACGTCGGCCACGGCCGCCTCGACGCGCTCGGCGGCGGCCGCCGGGATCACCGGCCCCGCCGGGTCACCGGTCGCCGTGGTCGGCCGTCGCGCCGTTTCCGGGGAGCCTGCCCCCGGCCCCGCCGGGTCATCGGCCGTCATCCCCGTCGCCGCGATGAGCGCCGGCACGTCCGGATCGGCTCCCGAACGCACCTCCCACAGCGCGGCGGCCGGTCCCAGGCCGTTCTCGACGACAGGCGCGAGCATCCAGTGCTCGGTCGTCCGGACATGCCGTGGGCGCACCCATTTGGCGATGTGGTGGGCGAACTCCTCCCGGTGGAATCCGGCGGCCGTTCGTACGACGTACCCTTCCCGCCGCGCCGTGTCCAGGCGCAGGGCCCGCAGCGCCCGCTCGTCGAAGGTGCCGCGCCACAGCACCGGCGGAACCGGAATCCCCAGCCGCCGGGTCAGGCGCACCGTCCTGTCCCAGTCGAGGCAGTGGTCACCGTCCCAGATGGAGAAGGCATAGAACCAGCTCTCCAGGTCCCGGTACTCGATCGAGTGCCGGGCGTAGAGGTTCTCGCCGCATATCCGCCGGCCCGGTGGGAGGAACCGGGCGATCCTGCCGTGCAGGGCCTTGACCCACGCACGGGACGGATGGTGCGCCGAATCCAGCGACCGGGCGTGCACCCCGTCGGGGTACACGGTGGTGTTCTCCCCGTCGAGCTTCTCGGTGACGACGACCTCCCGGCCGGCCAGCCCCGACAGGCCGTCGGCGCGTACGTCGTCCGAGGTGGCCCCAGGAGACCAGGGCAGGTGAGGGGTGCGGGGGTAGTGCACTCGCATGATCCGCTCCCGATGACGACGTCGCGCTCCGGCGACTGTAGGGGGAGAGGGAGGGGCGGATCCACAGGATAAAGGCGTGGCCCGCGCCCGGATCGTGACGAGCGGCGCGGGTCGGCCGCACCGCCGGGGGAGGCGCGCACCCGTTGATCCTCCGGAGGCGCTCCGCCCCTGAGCCGCCGCGATCCGCGGGCGCCTCCGGAACCCGTACCGGGAGCGTGGCGGAGTCGCCGCCGCCCTGCCTGGTGCGGCCTCGTAGGCTGTGTACATGCGAAGCCCTCTGCTGGACACTCCCGGCGCGGTCGCGGCCGACACCCCCGACGCCGATGTCGCCGGACACTACGGTGACCCGTTCGCCGAGCAGCGCGCGCTGCTCGCCGGAGAGGCGATGGTCGACCGGAGCAACCGCGAGGTCATCCGGATCTCCGGACCCGACCGTCTGAGCTGGCTCAACAGCCTCAGCTCGCAGAAACTCGACGACCTTGAACCTGGTCGGCCCACCGAGACGCTGCTGCTGGACGCCCAGGGCAGGGTGGAGCACCACCTCGTCCTCGTCGACGACGGTGCGGCCGTCTGGGCGCATGTCGAGCCGGGCACCGGCGCGGAGCTGGCCGCGTTCCTCGACAAGATGCGGTTCATGCTGAGGGTCGAGGTCACCGACGTGACGGATCGCTACGCCGTGGTCTCCGTGGCCGGACCGGCGCGGCCCGACCTGCCGGCGGGGGCCGTCGCCGTGGGGCGCGACATCCTGCTCCCCCGCGAGGAGCTGGCGGCGGGGCTCGGGCTGAGGCTCGCCGGGCTCTGGGCGTACGAGGCGCTGCGGATCGAGGAGCACCGCCCCCGGCTGGGTTTCGAGACCGACCACAAGACGATCCCGCACGAGGTGGGCTGGATCGGCACGGCCCTGCACCTCAGCAAGGGCTGTTACAAGGGCCAGGAGACCGTGGCCCGCGTCCACAACCTGGGTCACCCCCCGCGCCGCCTGGTCTTCCTGCACCTGGACGGCAGCGTCGACACCCTGCCGAAGCACGGTGCCCCCGTGACGTACGACGGCGCGGAGGTCGGCTCCGTCGGCAGTGCCGCGCGCCACCACGAGCTGGGCCCGATCGCGCTGGCCGTGGTCAAGCGGACGGTGCCGGTGGACGCCACGCTGGAGGCCGGCGGGGTGGCCGCGTCCCAGGAGGTCATCGTGCCGCCGGACGCCGGGCGCAACGTCCAGATCGACCCCGCCCTGCGCCGCCGCATCCGCTGACGGCACCGCTTCCGGTCCGGGATCGGGGTGGTCGGGCCACCTCTCCGGGCCACCTCTCGGGCGATCTCTTCGGGGCACCGAGCCCCGGAGAGATCGGCTTACCGGGAAAGTCCCGATCCCGGGGCTCAGACGTCCAGGATCAGGGTGATCGGGCCGTCGTTGGTCAGCCCGACCTTCATGTCGGCGCCGAAGACCCCCGTCTCCACGTGGGCGCCCAGCCCGCGCAGTTCGGCGCAGACCGTCTCGACCAGCGGTTCGGCGACCGGACCCGGCGCGGCGGCCTGCCAGGTGGGGCGGCGCCCCTTGCGGGTGTCGCCGTACAGGGTGAACTGGCTGACCACCAGCAGGGGCGCGCCGATGTCGGAGCAGGACTTCTCGCCGGAGAGGATCCGCAGGCCCCAGAGCTTGGCGGCGAGCCTGGCCGCCTGCTCGGGGGTGTCGGTATGGGTCACGCCGACCAGGACCAGCAGTCCCGGCTCGTCGATCGCCCCGACCGTCACGCCGTCCACCACCACTGACGCGGAACTCACCCGCTGCACGACCGCACGCATGCCTCCCATCATCCCGTGCCTCCCGACCTCCCTAGACTCTGGGCGAAAGGAGACAAAGGTGTCTGCTGAGTCATTGTTCGTCGAGGTCGTCCGCTCGGGGTTCGTGGAGTCCACCCATCGGGCGCGGATGCTCGCCGTCGCCGCCGACGGCTCCCTGGTGAGGGTGCACGGGGCGGTGGACGCGCCGGCCTCGCCGCGCTCGTCGATGAAGCCCCTACAGGCGCTCGCCATGGTCCGCGCCGGGCTCCTCCTGGAGGAGGAACTGCTCGCGCTGGCGTGCGCGAGCCATGCGGGTGAGCCGTTCCACGTGGACGGGGTACGCGAGATCCTGGCCGGGGCCGGGCTGGCCGAGAGCGCGCTGGGCTGCCCGGAGGACCTGCCCGAGCACGCCGCCTCCCGGGAGGAGGTGCTGCGCTCCGGAGGGGGCCGGGCCAGGGTCTACATGAACTGCTCGGGCAAGCACGCGGCGATGCTCGCCACCTGCGTGGTCAATGACTGGCCGGTGGAGACCTACCTCGACCAGGCCCATCCGCTGCAGCGGGCGATCCGCGCCGCGGTCGAGGAGCTGACCGGCGAGCGTGTCGCGGCCGGCGGGGTGGACGGCTGCGGCGCCCCGCTGTTCTTCGTCTCGATGCTGGGCGTGACCCGGGCGTTCCGCGCACTGGTCCTGGCCGAGCCGGGCACTCCGGAGCGCCGGATCGCGGATGCCTTCCGGGCCCACCCCGAATGGACGTCGGGCACCATCCGCCCCGAGGCTCGGCTGATGCGGGCGATTCCCGGGCTGATGGTCAAGGTCGGTGCGGAGGCGTTCGACGCCTTCGCCTTCGGCGACGGGCGTTCGGGGACCGTCAAGATCGAGGATGGTGGCCAGCGCGCCCGGGTTCCGGTCACCGTCGCGGCCCTGCGGGCGCTCGGCTTCGAGGGCCCCGAGCTCGACGAGCTGGCCACCGGGGTGCTGCTCGGCGGCGGGCGTCCGGTGGGGGAGATCCGCGTGCGGTAGTGATCAGCACAGGTCTCCCGGTGCCCCGCCGACGAGGTCAAAGGGAGCGGAACTGGCGGGTGGTGGAGATCGCGCCGGAGGTGGTCATGGTGAAGGTCCGCATCGAGTCGGCGAACCTGGACAGGTCCCACTCGGCCGGGCCGTGGTACCAGTACAGGTTGTCGGCCTGCTGACCGTTGCCGGTGACCGAGGAGACCACGCGGGCCCAGCGGTCGACGCTGTCGAAGATCACGGCGTAGGGCAGGTAGCGGGAGAACAGCTCCACCCGCTGGGCCGTCGGCACGTCATCGGTGATGTCACCGCCGGACAGGTACTCCTTGAACCCCAGGGTGTGGGCGAGCGCTCCCGCACCCTTGGCGGTCTTGGCCGGCATGTACTGGCCGCCCACCGCCAGGGCGGCACCGGCGATGATCAGGGCCAGGCCGAGCAGCCCGTACGTGGTGAGCCAGGCCAGCGCGAAGGTGGTGAGGACGCCGAGCACGGTGAGGAGCACGCCGAGGGTCGTCCAGCGGGTGCGGACGGTGTCGGGGCGGCGGGCGAACCAGCCCTGCTTGACCACGTCGCGGTAGAGCGCCTCGCGGACCTTGCCGAGCTTGGCGCCGAACGATCCCCGGAGTTCCGAGAGCAGCACCGTGTCGCGGCCGTCGAAGATGGCGTCGTAGAGCTCCAGCTCGTAGGCCATCAACGAGGAGACCTGGGCGGTGGGCAGCCGTACGAGCCTCCAGTCGGGTGTCTCGTACGTCTGCCGGGGCTGCTCGTCGATCCTGAGGTAGCCCCGGACGGCCAGGTCGACGATCGTGGCGGTCACGTCGATCACGTCGGCCTGCTCGTCCATGAGGGTGCCGATCTGACCGGGGCGGACGCCGTCCGGCGGGGCGAAGTGGCCGTTCTCGACGCCGCTGAGCGAGCCCGACTCGTGGCCGACCACGCGGGCGTCCCGGCCTCGTGTCCAGTAGAGGAGGGCGAGGCCGCCGAGCATCAGGAGGAGCAGGGCGGCCAGCGCGCCGCCGGTCACGGTGTTGAGGGTGAAGGCGTTGGACAGCTCGAAGCGGCGCGCCAGGATCGGCGCGCCCTTGGTGGCGGCGGCGGGGTAGCCGATGACCACGGTGAGCACCTCGCCGGCGCCCAGGCCCTGCTGCCCGAACTCGGCGGCGACGCCCGTGTGGCCCATGGACGCCTCGGTACAGGCGATCGCCGAGGTCAGGGGGCCGGCGAAGCACGACAGGTGCTGCAGCGCGGCCGGGCCGCTCACGGTGACCCTGGCCTGCTCGACCGGGACGGACCAGCCGCCCACGGCGTACCAGCGCAGTTCCTGGGCGTCGGTGAGCGGAGTGATGGTGCCCCTGACGTCGTACTCCAGGACGGCGCTGCCCGTGCCCTTCAGGGTGATGGTGCCGCCGGTCAGAGTGGCGTCGCCCTTCAGGTCGGTGACCTGGTAGAGCCGGTCGCTGCGATTGTCGTAGCGGGTCCGGTCGACGAGGTCGCGCGACGGTGCGTCGCCCTCGAAGGTGACCTCTTCCTTGACATGAAGCACCCCGTCCTGCCGGAGCTCCATCTGGACCGTCGTGCTCGTCACCTTGCCGTCCTGGGGGGCCTGGGGGGACGCGGAAACGGTCGCGAGGGCAGGGGAGGCGCTGACCAGCAACGCGAGGATGGCCGTCGCGGCCAGGCTTCCGGCTGCTCGGTGCGAGAAAGATGCCGCCATGGGTCGGGAGCCTATCGAGAAGCACCGAGCCGTGATGATCGGCCCCATATCCATTTCTTCACGCCCATAAACCCATATGTGTGTGTATCCGCTAGATTGCCGCCCGAAGATCCACTCTTTGGAGAGGCGGTCGCATGCGCCCACGAAGGTCGAACCCGCTGGCCTTTGGCGTTCTGGGTATTCTCGCCCTGGCGTTCGCCGGGGTCGTGGTGATCGCCGGCCTGGCCGGTGGCGAGGAGGCCGAGAGTCCGGCCGGTCCCGGGACGGCCCCGGTGGCGACCGGAAAGGCCGTCCCCACGCAGACCGGCGAGGTCGAGATCACTCCGCCGGCCTTCACCCCGCCGCGGAAGCTGAACCTCGGCTCGCTGGGGGACACCGAGATAGCGCCGGCCGCCGCGGAGCGGAGCATGGCCGTCGACCTCCGCTACATGCGCCGTTCCGACACCGCGGCCCGGCTCAAGCGCAACCCGCTGTACGGCACCGGCCTGATGCGCCCCACCTCCTGCCGCGCTCCTCGGCCCTCGACCGACCCCGGCGACATGCTCGCCTACCTCAACGCCGTCACCGGCTGTCTGGACCGGGCGTGGAGCGCGAAGTTCTCCCAGGCCGGAGCGGTCTTCCTGCGGCCGAGCAAGGTCTACTGGTCCCGTGCGGGACGCGGGCCCTGCGGGGTCTATCCCAACCCCGACGCCTCCGCCTACTACTGCCCGGCCAACCGGGGCATGTACATCGGCCTGAGTCATGTGATCCAGCAGAGCGGTCAGGTCGACCCCGCCCGAAACCATGTGCCCTACCTGACCGTGCTCGCCCACGAGTACGCCCACCACGTGCAGTCCATGGCGGGCATCGGCGGGGCCTGGTGGTGGGAGGTCTCCACCAGGCCCCGCGAGGCGCAGGACGCGCACTCCCGTCGCCACGAGCTTCAGGCGCAGTGTCTCGCCGGGGCCTTCGCCCGAACCGTGCGGGTCCCGCTGGGCATCACCGGCGCCCGCTGGCAGCAGGTGCTGCGGACGGACTACGGGCGCGGCGACGACCGGAACGGCAACCCCCGGCGCGACCACGGCAACGGCGAGCACTACGCCGCCTGGCTCCACCAGGGCTGGAAGTACGCCCGGATCGCCTACTGCAACACCTGGGTCGTCCCTCCCTCCCAGGTCAGCTGACCCGCTCCCGCCGAACGGGCAGGCCGCTCGGAAAGGCTTCCGGACCCCGTGACGCCATCGGGTCCGGCTTTTCCGCTTTCCGAGTCCGGCTACCGGTGGACATCTACAATCAGTCGGCAGTCCGACGTCCCCCGAGGTGGCATGCGCACGCCCGCACGTAGACGACCGTGGGCGTTCGCGGTCGCGCTTGTTGTAGCGATTTCCTGTCTTATTTCGGGATGTGTCCCTGAGGGGGGCACGGTCGTACCGGTGACGCTGGGTGCCGAACTCCCCGCCTCGGCCACCCCGTCCCCCCCGAGCCAGGCGCCACTCGTCATGATCATCGGTGACAGTTTCACGGTCGGGTCGGGGCCGGTACAGGGATGGGACGGCTACGCGGCACATGTCGCCCGGCAGCTGGGCTGGCAGCTGATCACCGCGGGCGCCGCGGGAACGGGCTTCGTCAACCCGGGCAAGGTGGGCCGGACCTTCCAGCAGTCCTTCGTCAAGGAGCTCTCCTGGCGTCCGGAGCCCGACCTGCTGATCATCTCCGGCGGGCGTAACGACCGCCGGATCGGGGCCGCCAGGATCGAGGGAGCGGTGGTCCGCCTGCTGGAGCTGGTCAGGCGGCAGTGGCCGCACACCAGGATCGTGCTGGTCGGCCCGATCTGGATGACGAGGGCTCCCCGATGGGCCTACCGGGTGAGGGAGGCCGTCTCGACCGCGGCCGACCGGCTGGAGGTGCCCTTCCTTGACCCGTTCGAACCGCTCGGCCCGCACGGCCGGGGCTGGGGCAGAGGGGCGGTGCTGCCCGACGGTGTCCATCCCACCCTCGTGGGCCATCTGCGCCTCGCCCGCTGGATGGTCACCAGGCTGCACGAGTACGGCATCGATGCCCGTCCCCTCTGACGCGTACCGCCCGCTGCCCTGGCCGGCGGTGCGAAGAGCGGTCCGTCCGTTCCCGGTGGCGGGACCGGGAGCCGCGGGTTCGGTGGCTCGCCCGGTCCTCGTGGATTGCGGCTCCTCAGGGTGCATAAAGGACATTCCATCCCAAAGCGACTCATAATAGTTTAATGTCCGCCATAACTAGACAAGAATAGTGTAAAAGCCTTGAATCGTTGTTTGTGGGCAGACATGGCAGGAAACTATGACAATCAGGGATGGCTCATATCTGGTCATCTCAGGCGATTTTCGGCAGATCTAGGAAATGTCGGAAATTGGGGTAACTGAACCTTTCGAGGGGAAACACAATGCCCAAGTCCAAGAGTGTTATCGCAGGGCTCGCGATCAGTGCAGCGCTGACCGGTGGGGCTGTCGGTATGGGTGCGGCGACCACCGCCACGAGCGCCGGCGCGACCACCACCACGGTCACCGCCGCGGCCTTCCCGACCTGGGGCGGCGGCTGCGGGCGCGGCTGCGGCTGCCGCGGCGGCGGCTGCGGCGGCTGGGGACGCGGCCACCGCGGCCACAGCCGGGTCAGGGTGATCATCAACAACCACAACAACAACGTCAACCGGCTGAGCAACAGGAGCGGTGGTTCCGGCTTCCGTGGCTTCGACGATGAGGACTAGGCCTTCCGGCCGTCCAGCCGTGGCCGCGCTCTGATCGGGGTGCGATGCGGGGCCGGGGCATCCGGGATGTCGAAGACATCCGAGATGTGAGGCCACTCGCGGCCGGATCCGCGATTTCGTGCGGCTCCGGAAGCGTCGCCAAGAGATAGGGATCCGGTATTCACCGGGACCGTGTTTTTCCACAGAGAAACGCCGCCCCGAACCGAGGGCACGGAAACCCGGAAAGAATCTCTTCGGGATCCTGACTCTCAACACAGTGCGAGTTGTTGTTTCTCACAGGATTACCGGCGGCGGCGCCGCGGTTTTCGAACCGCGGTGTCGCCGCCTCGCGCTGTCCGGCTTCCTTCGCGTCATCATCGATCTTGAGATGGGAAACCCCGTGACGCGGTGTGAACCGGCCACGGGGCCCGTGAGGCCGACGCTGGACCGCCGGTCCGCGTACGGCTAGGAGATGGTGGGGGTGGGTGGGGTGCCGCTTCCGCTCCAGCTGCCGATGAAGCCGAAGGTGGTGGAGCCGCCGGCGGGGATGGAGCCGTTCCAGGCGGCGTTGGTGAAGGTGAAGGCCGGGGGAGCGGCGGACAGGGTGGAGCTCCAGGACTGGGTGATGTTCACGCCCGAGGGGTAGGTCAGGACCGTCTTCCAGCTGGTGACGGCGGAGGGGCAGCTCACGGTGACCTCACCCTGGAAACCGCCCTGCCAGGAGTTGACCGTCTTGTAGGTGGCGGTGCAGGGGCCGCCGGGCTGCCCGGCGAGGGTGGTGAAGGTCACCGCCGCGGAGGCGGTCGAGGTGTTACCCGCCGCGTCACGGGCGACGACGGTGACGCTGTAGGCGGTCTGCGGGCTGAGGCCGGTCAGCGTGATGGAGTTGGTGGCCGACGAGCCGAGCCTGGTGCTTCCCTGGTAGACGTCGTAGCCGGTCACCGCGCGGTTGTCGGTGGAGGCGGTCCAGTTGAGGGTCGCTCCCGAGGAGGTGATGGCCGAGGCGACCGGAGTGCCCGGCCTGGTCGGGGCCTCGGTGTCCGGGGTGGTGGTGCCACCGGCCAGCGCGTCGTGCACCGCCGTGTAGGAGGGCTTCTTGGCGTAGTTCGCGTCGTAGATCAGGGCCGCGCCCTCGCTGGGGAAGGTGTCGGGGACCCAGGAGTACTTGTCGGTGAAGCCCCAGAGCGTGATGCCCGCGCACTGGGTCACCGCCAGGCAGGCGTTGACGACGTCGCGGTAGTAGGTGGCCTGCTGGGCGTCCTTGGCCGCGTCGCGGGGCATCTGGATCCGGACGTCGATCTCGGTGAACCTGACCTGGACGCCGAGGTCGGCGAAGCGCTGGAGGTTCTGCTGGACCTGGCCGGGGAAGCCGTACTGGGTGGCCAGGTGCCCCTGGAACCCGACGCAGTCGACCGGCACATTCTGCGCCCGCAGCGTCCGCACCAGGTTGTACATCGCGGTGCTCTTGGCGTTGACGCCCTCGACGTTGTAGTCGTTGATGCAGAGCCTGGCGTCAGGGGCGGCGGCTCGGGCGGCCCGGAAGGCATCGGCGATGTAGGTGTCGCCGAGCTTCTGGTACCAGAACGAGTTGCGCATGTTGCCGTTGTCGTCGAAGACCTCGTTCACGACGTCCCAGGAGACGACCGTGGGGTTGGCGGCGTAGCGGCCGGCGACCTTGGCGATGTGGTTCTGCATCGCGGAGCGCATGTCGGTGGCGCTGAGATTCTGCACCCAGCTCGGCGTCTGGCTGTGCCAGACCAGCGTGTGCCCGTGCACCTGCTGGTTGTTCTGCGTGGCGAAGTTGACGACGGCGTCCGCTCCGGTCCAGTTGAACTGGTTCTGGCTGGGTTCGGTGGTGTCCCACTTCATGACGTTCTCGGCGGTGATCTGGTTGAACTCGGTCGCCGCGATGTTGCGGTAGGAGGTCTCGTTCGCCAGCGGGGAGGTGGCGACCGCGGCGCCGATGAACTTGCCGCGCGCGGCGGCGTGTTCGCGCAGGGAGGCGGAGGCGTGGGCCGGGGTGGCGGGCAGGACGGCGACGGCCGCCGTGACGAGCGGGAGCAGGGCGATCGCCCCTGCCGAGATCGCTTTGCGGAGGCTGGACATGGGGGGTCCTCTCTGAGGGCCGGGAAGATCCGGCCTAGTGATTAGAAAATTTGCGAGAAGATACCGAAACTTTCGGAAACGGTCCGGGGAGAGGGGGCACGGCAGGTGAGCCGTACCCCCTTGCCCCGGCCGCACCGGGTTCTCGTACGGGAGGGTCGCTCGCGCGGGAGAACTCCGTGCGGGTGGGGACTGCGGGTGGGCTAGGAGATGGTGGGGGTGGGTGGGGTGCCGCTTCCGCTCCAGCTGCCGATGAAGCCGAAGGTGGTGGAGCCGCCGGCGGGGATGGAGCCGTTCCAGGCGGCGTTGGTGAAGGTGAAGGCCGGGGGAGCGGCGGACAGGGTGGAGCTCCAGGACTGGGTGATGTTCACGCCCGAGGGGTAGGTGAGAACGGTCTTCCAGCCGGTGACGGCGGCGGTGCACTTGACGGTGACCTCACCCTGGAAACCGCCCTGCCAGGAGTTGACCGTCTTGTAGGTGGCGGTGCAGCCGCTCGGCGGGGCCGAGGTGGTGGTGAAGGTGGTGGTGTTGGAAGCGGGAGAGGTGTTCCCGGCCGCGTCCCTGGCCACCACGTGGACGGTGTAGGAGGTCTGCGCGCTGAGCCCGGTCAGGGTGATCGAGTTCGTCGCCGAGGAGCCGAGCCTGGTGGTGCCCTGGTAGACGTCGTAGCCGGTGACGGCGCGGTTGTCCGTCGAGGCGGTCCAGGTCAGCGTGGCGCCGCTCCCGGTGATCGCGGAGGCGGTGGGCGTGCCCGGCTTGGTCGGCGCCTCGGTGTCGGGGGTGGTGCTCCCACCGTAGATCTTGGCCTCGACGGAGGTCTGCGCGATGCCGTTCGCGCCGTTGAAGAGCCGCTGGCCCCAGCTGGTGAGGCTGGCGGCGTTGAAGTTGGTCACCTGGTCGAGGTACTCGACGCCGCCGCCGTTGCCGCTCCACGACCAGCCGAGGTAGCCGATGCCCCTGGCCTGGGCCTGGGCCATGATCGTGTCCTCGTCGGGGTTGCCGTCCGAGTGGTCGAAGCCGAACTCGCCGACGACCAGGGGCAGCCCGGCGGTCTGGAAGCTCTGCATGTAGCCGGTGACCTCGGCGGCCGTGTCGAACACGCCGTACATGTGGATGGAGAAGACGGTGTTGCGCTGCGAGTCGGCGGCGAAGACGGTGGCCGCGTTGTCGCGCATGGTGAAGCTCCAGTCCTGGCCCCAGTTGGGCGCGTCGACCATGATCAGGTGCTGGAAGCCGTTGCTCCGCAGCCGGGAGATCGCGGACGAGGTGGCCTGGGTCCAGCCGGGGGTGGTCGCGTTGTTGCCGAAGGGCTCGTTGCCGATGTTGAGGACCACGTAGTCCTCCTGGCCGACGATCGCGCTCTTGACGCTGATCCAGTAGTCCACGGCCTGGTCGAGGGTGTAGGCGCCGCTCTGCTCGCCGTACCCGGTGGTGTCGTGGTTCTCCAGCACGCAGATGAGCTTGTTCTGCTTGCAGAGCGAGACCACGTTCGCCACGTCGGAGACGCCGTTGGCGGTCCACCGGCCGCCGCTGAGCACCACCCGGACCGTGTTCGCGCCGAGCGACTTGATACCCGCGAACGAGGCGGTCTGGGACGGGTACCAGGTGTGCGCGTGGCTGGTACCCCGCATGACGAACGTGTTGCCGTTCGACTCAACGATCTTCGTGCCGCTCACCCGGAGACCGACGGCGGCGTGGGCGGGTGGGATCGAGACGAAGAACGAGAGCAGGAGCGCCGCGAGCAGCGCCAGGCTTCTGAAACGCATGACCTACCTCGGTTGGGGAGTGCCCGGCCGGGCGGAGGGGTCGTCGCGCCCGGCCGGGGCAGGGGGGCGCCGGCTGAGCGGACCGGGGCGCCTGGACATTGGAGGGACGAAGGTGTCAGCTCGCGGTGCAGGTCACTGGAGTGGGGATGCCGCCCGCGCCGCTCTGGCTCGCGGTGAAGCCGAAGGACGCCGACGCGTTCGGGGCGAGGTTGCCGTTCCAGGCCACGTTCCTGACCGACACGTCCGCCCCGGTCTGGGTGAGCGTGCCGTTCCAGAGCTGGCTGATCGTCTGGCCGTTGGGGAACTTCCAGGTCACGGTCCAGCCGGAGATCGCCGAGGCGCCCTCGTTCTTGACGGTGACCTCGCCCTGGAAGGCGCCCTGCCAGCTGTTGCCCACCGTGTAGGTGGCGGTGCAGCCGCCCGCCGGGGCCTGGGTCGTGGTGAACGCGGTGCTCTCGGACGCCTCGGAGGAGTTGCCCGCCGCGTCCCTGGCCACCACGGACACGGTGTACGCCGTCGCCGGGGTCAGGCCGGTGAGGGTGTACGAGGCGGCCGCGGAGGTGGCGACCTTCGTCGTGCCCCGGTAGACGTCGTAGCCGCTGACGCCCACGTTGTCCGTCGACGCGGTCCAGGTCAGCGTGGCGCCGCTCCCGGTGATCGCGGAGACGGCGGGCTTGCCGGGCCGGGACGGGGCGACGAGGTCCTCCTGCGGCGGCGGCTCGTCACCGGGGGGAGTGCCCCAGATCTTCGTCGTGCCGGAGTAGAGCGTCATGTTCTGCACCCGGACCGGGGTCGCGCCGGGGGTGGTGGCGACGCCCACGTACGACCAGTCGTTGGACGGGTCCCACGTGCCGGTGCTCGCGAGGCGGAACTGCACCTCGCGCCGGTGCTGCGACTGGCCTGCGGGGGAGATGGAGGTGCCGGAGCAGTCGATGGTGACGTAGTAGGTCTTACCGGACAGCAAGGTCGGCCCGGTCGGAGCCTTGCACTGGTTGTAGGCCGACGACACGGTGATCTGGTTCGCTGTCGTGGTGCCGTCGAGGGTGAAGTAGTAACGGAACGAGCCGTTGGTCAGTGGGCGCGCGGGCCAGGCCGACTGGTTCCTGACGATGGCCTTGATCTCGGTGAACGTCGAGCCCGAGGCGTTCACCCCGGCCTCCAGAAAGATCTCCGGCCCGTCGGGGGTCTCGGCGACCGGGAAGTTCGCGGCGGGGGCTCCGCCGTACTCCCGGTAGAGCCGGGCCAGGGCACTGGTGAAGCCGGCGTTGTAGTCGGTGGCGACCTCGTTCATCACGTAGTCGTCGCGCTTGTCGGTGTACTTGTCGTCGGGGTCGGGCGGGCCGCCGACGAGGGCGCCGTACAGGGTGTGGCGGGTCTCGACCGGGTTGGTCATCTGGTCGGTCCACGAGCCGTGCGCGGTGCGGTGGTGCGGGTTCTTCGGCGGGTTCGCGCCGAACCCGATCATGTACGAGGAGTTGCGCGGGTTGTCGCCGAGTGCGTAGTTGATCTGCCTGACCGCGAAGTCGTGATATCTCGCCTTACGCGTCGCGTCGGTGATCGAGTCCGAGTGGACCAGGGCCGCGAACGAGGTGTTGGCCGCGTAGCGCAGCGATCCCCACCGGTCGAGCACCGCCTGGCCGCCCGGTGAGTACTTCACCCGCTGGCCGTTGACCCCGACGGTCCAGTAGTCGAGCCAGCGGTTGGCGTCGTCGAGGTACCTCTGCTTGCCGGTCAGCTTGCTCAGCAGCACGTAGGTGCCGTACGACTTGTCGTCCCAGGCGATCGTCCACTTGTAGGACTTCGTGGTGGACTGCGGCTCGGTGCCGAGGTTGTCGTAGTACGACTCCGCCTTGGCCAGGTAGGAGGCGTCCTGGGTGGCCCGGTGCAGCCAGATCGCGCCCCAGACCAGCTCGTCGTTGTAGCCGCTCCACGACTGGTAGTAGCCCGACGCGTCGGTGATGCAGTCGCTGTACTTCTTCCGCACGGTGTCGGCGAAGGTGTAGAGCTGCTTGGCGTGCGTCACCAGCGTGTCGGCATAAGTCGGATTTGTCGGACGGAAGACGATGGATGACGCCGCCATCGCCGCCGCCGTCTCCCCGGCCAGATCCGCTCCGCCGCAGGAGGCGTCGATCTTGTAAGCGGGCCGCTCCATCTGCATCGCCTCGGCGGGACCCCACCAGGCGTGGTCCTTGCCGCCGTTGCCGACCTGCCCGTACAGCACGTTCGCCGACGGGTGGGCCTTGATGAAGTAGTCGTTGACGAACTTGAGGTTGTTCAGCAGGTGGGTGAGCTGCCCTGAGGAGACGTACGCGTCGCGGTACTCCACCGCGCCCCAGGCCAGCATCGTCGCGCTGGCCGCCATCGGCAGGCCGAACTTGACGTGGTCGCCCGCGTCGTACCAGCCGCCTGTCAGGTCGAGCCCGACGTCCTGGCCGTCGGTGAGCCCGGAGTCGCCGCGCCAGCCGACGCGGTTCCAGCTCGGCAGCTTCCCCGACTGCTGGGCCTCGTAGAACCAGATGGACTTCTGCAGCGCCTCGCCGTAGCTGAACTGCGGCGCCGCGGCGGCAGACGCCGCGGGCACCGGCACGGTCGTCAGGCCGGACAACGTGAGAACCGCCATGGCGAGAACCGCCAGGGTTTTCTTCGTGACTCCTCCGCTCCTCGAAGGAAGCGGCTTCTCGCCTTCCCCGGTCGGGGTAGGCGACGGGCAAGCCCTGCCCGGCTCGAACAGAGAAAGACCAACGCGGGAGCGATTTCCCCGCCGGACGAATCCGGTAGTCCCCTCACTGGATTTCATAAGGTGCCTCTCGGAGGTGGTGCTCGGGGCGTGACAGCAGGTCAGGGGTGCCGTCACGCCCCGAGGTCTCGGGGGAGGTGGATCCCGGTTCCCGGTCCGGCTCAGACGGGAGCCGGACCGGGAACCGGGGTCAAGGTCGGAATCGGGATCGGGGAAGGTGCCGGATCAGGGGAAGAGCCGGCCGTACTCGGCCAGGGCGACGGCGACGTCCACCTGTGCCCAGAACCGGTGGTAGTTGAAGGACGGGGCGGGCCCGGTGCCCTTCAGGAAGGCGTCCACCTTCGGCCAGTCCGGGTCGTTCTTGTAGAAGGACCGGATGGACAGGAAGGTCGAGCTGGAGTTGATCACGTCGCCGTTGGGCATCTTGCCGCTCCAGCCCGCGGGGACGTAGACCGGGTCGTTGAGGCGCCGGTAGTCGGCCTTGGTCTCGGGGACCGAGACACCCTTGGCGTCCTGGTTGTTCTTCCACATGCCGTCGAGCAGGCCCTTGGCGACGTTCTTGGCGGTGGCGTTGCCGGACTTGGCCGCGTAGTACATCAGCACCTTGGCGTAGGAACCCGCCACGCCCACGTCCGTCGTGTAGTCCCTGATGCTCACGTGCAGCCCGCTGTTGCTGCCGGGGTTGTTCGCGTTCCAGGTGTCGGGCTGGCCGGTCCACACCAGGGTCGAGGGGATCTGGTAGGTCCCGTCGGCGTTGACGGTGGTGTTGTCGGTGGCCCACTTGACCCACTTGTCGAGGATCAGCTTGGCGTCGGCGTTGCCGGTCGCGTAGTAGAGCTCCGCGACCCGCTCCATCGTCCAGGCCTGGAAGCCGAACCACTGGTTGGACGGCGGGTCGTGGTAGACCGGCTGCCAGTCATAGGCCATGCCGTAGAAGGTGGGCAGTGTCGACGGCGGGGCCGCGTAGTGACCCTGCCAGCTGTTGGTGGCGCCACCGGCGATCGCGCCCTCGCTCGACTGGAGCCAGCGGTAGAACTCAAGCTGCCGCTTGGCGCTGATGGTCCAGTCCGCGACGGCGGTCGTGCCCTTGGGCTTGAGCACGTCCACGCTGGACAGTGCCCAGGCGGCCATCGGGTTCTGGTAGCCGGAGTGGTTGTGGCTGGAGCCGATCCGCCAGGCCCAGCCGGCGGAGCTGTCGTTGGCGCCGCCCCAGGCGTAGTACCAGCTCAGCAGGTAGGAGGCACTGTCCTTGCCGGTGCCCGCCGCACACGAGGTGCTGGTGCAGCCCTGCTTCTTGAAGTACTTGTCGTACATCGCGTAGCGCAGGTAGTCACCCATCTTCGCGGCCTTGGCGACCGTGGCCGAGACCTGCGACGCCTTGTTCTGCTCGGTGGCCCAGGTGTGCGCCCAGTAGGCCACCTGGACGGCGCGGGCGTCCGCGTCGGGGGCGTTGGTGTACTTCCACTGCTTGGCGTAGCTGCTGTCCCCGGTGAACAGGTCCAGGAAGCCGTTCGGGCCGCCGTGCTTGAAGGTGTCGCAGGACGGCTGCGGAATGGTCTCGAAGACCGACTCCTCGGGGCCGCGCTGGTAGGTGTTGATGTAGGCGGGCCTGGTGGTGCCGTCCCCGCAGCGGCCGAAGCCGTAGGTGTTGTCCACGTCCAGCAGCCAGTGCATGCCGTAGACGTCGCTGGTGCCGTAGGCGGTCTTCAGCTCGTTCGCGATCGGGTCGACGCCGACGCTCACGCCGTTGTCCAGCTTGGAGGGGTACTGCTTGATGTCGTCCCACTCGCCGGCGTACGTGGCGGGCTTGGACGGGTTGTAGAAGGAGTTGGTCGGCTGGTCGGCGGTGGCCGGGATGATGTACTTCTCCATCGAGGCCCAGGCGGCGTTGAACCTGCTCCAGTCGCCGGTCACCTTGCCGTAGGCCGCCTCCAGCCACAGGTAGTAGCTGTAGGCCTCGGAGGTGGTCTCGTGCCCGTGGTCCGGTGCCTCGACCATGAAGGTCTCGACGGAGTGGTAGGGCACGCCCTCCGGCGAGAAGTAGCCGTTCGCCGGGTCCTTGAGCTTGTTGTACATCGCGACGAAGCGCTTGATGTACTCGTTGTCGCCACCGCTGACGTCGTTGTCCACCTCGGTGGCGGTCACCTTGGCCGAGGTGTGACCGGGGGCGGTCGAGGTGAACTCCGCACTGCCGGAGGTCTGGTCGGCGTCCTCGGCGGCGGCGATCCGCACCGTCTGGGCCGTGTTCCAGTTGGCGGTGGTGAAGGTCAGCGACGCGCCGGAGGAGACGGTCAGGTCGGTGTCACCGCTCGTCCTGGCGGTCGTCACGGTGACGTTCGAGGTCGGGGCCTTGGAGAGCTTGACCGAGAAGTCGGCGGTGCCGCCCTCGGGGACGGCGATGGTGGACGGGGTGGCGAGCACCGCGGCGGCGGAGTCGGCGGTGACGGTGATCCCCACCGGGGTGGAGGTGGTGACCGCCCCCGCGTTGTCGGTCGCCCGCGCGGTGAGCGAGTAGCTTCCGGCGGCGACGTTCGTCCAGTTGAAGGCGTACGGCGCGGTGGTGTCGGTGCTCAGCACCGTGCTGCCGTTGAGGAACTCGACCTTGGAGACGGTGCCGTCGCTGTCGGCCGCGTCGGCGGTGATCGGGACCGTCGCGGGCGCGGCGAAGGTGGCCCCGGCCGCCGGAGCGGTGATCTTCACCGTGGGCGGCTGGTTGACGGGGGTGGTCCCGCCACAGGCCACGCCGTTGACCGTGAAGGAGGTCGGCTTGGGGTTGGTACCGGACCAGCTGCCGTTGAAGCCGATGCTGGTCGAGGCACCGGTGGCCAGGTTGCCGTTCCAGTCCAGGTTCTTGGCGGTGACGGCCTGGCCGCTCTGCGCCCAGGTGGCGCTCCAGCCCTGGGTGACCTTCTGGGTGGTCGTCGGGAAGCTGAACCCGAGGGTCCAGCCGGTCAGCGGGTCACCGAGGTTCTTGACGGTCAGGTTGGCGGTGAAGCCGCCCTGCCAGTCGTTGGTCGTGTAGGTCACGTCACAGGCGACGGCGGCGAGCGCGGGCGAGGCTGCCAGCGCGGTGGTCGTCCCGGCCGCCAGGCTGAGCAGCGCCAGCGCGGCGACTCGTCTCCGGAAGCGTGGGAGCGCTCCCGCTTTGATGGGATATCGATGCATGAAGTGGGCCTCCGGGGGTGAGATCAGCACGAATTTGCTGGTAGTGGCCTCGCGCAGGATCAAGCAAGGGAGAGAGGGGGTGGGAGCGCTCCCATAAGGGATTCTGGGGACAGTCCCAGGGATGTCAATGGCATGTGTCCTCGGTTACGTCGATGTTTCACGGCCCATGCCGCCAGGCTGCTACGATCCGCGCCACTTTTTTCGCAGGCCGTGAAAGTTTCAGGCTTCCCGATCTTTGGGGTCGAGCGCTTGCTTGCGAGGCCGAGTCCGGCCCCGGGGCCGCCGAACACCGGAGCTCGTGCCGGGATCCGTTTCAGGATCCGGAGAGATGCCACGCGAGGGCGTACCGCTCGGCGGCACGCCCTCGACGATGCCGGCGGGCGGGCACCCGCCGGGGAGATGTCGATCAGGAACAGGTGATGTTGGACGGGCCTGGGGTGGCGGGCCCGGTGGCGGTGAAGCCGACGACGACGGACTGGCCCGCCCCGAGGTTGGCCGCGTAGCTCGGGGCCTTCGCGGTGAAGGTGGTCCCGCTCTGGGTGACCGTGGCGTTCCAGCCGCTGCCGAGCGTCACCCCGGACGGCATGGTCCAGCTCGCCGACCAGTTGTTCCAGGTCGACGTCCCGGTGTTCTTCACGGTCAGCTCCGCCTGGAAGCCGCCGGACCAGGAGTTCGTGATCGCGTAGGTGGTCTGGCAGGTGGTGGTCGTCGGTGTGGGCGTGGGCGTGGGGGTGCCTCCGCCACCGCCGCCGACCGGTGGGATCAGGTACGGCTGGAGGATGTCCTGCTTGTCCTGATTGATGGAGATCCAGTCGTCCTTGGCGATGCCACCGGTGTCACCCGAGTTGGGATTCCACGACCAGTAGGTGAAGGACATGCCGTTCACCCCGGTGCCGGTGTACTTCATCAGTTCCTGGAGCCAGACCTTGTCCACGGCCGCCTGGAGCGTGGTGCCGAACTCGCCCATCATGATCGGGGCGATGTTCTGCTTGTAGAGATAGCCCCAGTACCTGTCCCAGATCGCGGGCATGTTCGCCGGATAGTTCGGCGCGTCGAACCAGGCCTGGTGGTAAACCGAGGTGGCGTATTCGTGGGGCGAGTAGACCAGCCGGTTCGCCACGTTCAGTCGCACGGGGAACTCTCCGGCCTTGGAGAGGTTGCCGCCCCACCAGCCGCAGTCCTCGTCGTTGCTCGGGTCGTTGTCCCAGACGTTGGACAGGCCACCGCTCGGGCAGCTCACCCCCTCGACGAAGATCAGCCAGTTGGGATTGACCGACAGCACGGCGTTGCCCGCGCGCTCGGCGGCCAGTCGCCAGTCGCGCGCGGTGTCACCGCACCCCCAGCACGCCCCGGTGGCCGCCGGGTTGGTGCCCTCGGCGTGCGGTTCGTTGTGCAGGTCGGCGCCGATGACCGTGGTGTTGCCCGCGTACCGCTGGGCAAGGGCCTTCCAGTCGTTGATCCAGGTGCTCTCCGGCGTCGAGGCGACGTACCACAGGGCCGACTGCCCGGCGGCGGTCGGCCGGTGCCGGTCGAGGATGATCCGCATCCCCTTGCTTCCCGCGTAGGCGATGACCTTGTCGAGGATCTGCAGCGGGGTGTTGCCGACCAGATCGGGATTGACGTAGTCGTTGATGCCGCTGGCGACCGCGCCCGGCTTGAGCGCGTCGTTGGAGAACGGCACGCGCAGGGTGTTGTAGCCGAGCGAGGCCATCTTGTCGATCTGGCCCTTCCACGGGTTGCTCGACCACAGCCCGTGGAAGGTCTTGTTGTCGGTCTCCATGCCGAACCAGTTGATGCCGGTCAGCCGGACCGTCGCGCCCGTGCTGTCGACGATCTTGTTACCGGAGGTGCGCAGGTAGCCGGTACCGGTTCCGCCCGCGGCACCCGCGGGGGAGGAGCCGAGCGCGACCGCCAGCGCCGAGGTGACCACGAGCGCCGCGAGCGCCGCCGGCCACCTGCGAACATGCAGGACTTTCATCAAGAGCCCTTCGGGGACGGGATCTGTACGCGGGGAGAGGCCCCCGCGATCGAAGGTGCGGCCGGTCGCGCTCGCCATGGTTCGGCGCTCACCCCGCTCCCGTCAACCGTGTGCGGGACCGTTCCCGCCCCCTCAGGGGCGCCCGCGACCCCTCCTAGCTCGCTCGGTACGCTTCCCGTCCCGCCGATCACCAGGTGAAAGTTTCATCCGTCGCGCCACCCGCCGGTCTGTTCACCGGTGGTGGGGTACCACCGCGGCAGGCCGGCGCGACGGGCTCAACCGGTCAGGGCCACCGACACGAGCAGGAGCTGTGCCTCCAGCGCGCGGCGGAAATCGTCGGGCAGGGAGCCCTCCCGGTTCCGGTCGGCGATCTTTCCCCGGATCGAGGTGAGGTCGCCGGAGTCCCGGACGCTGTTGGCCAGCACCTGCCGCAGGTCCAGGGCCACGTCCGGGCGGATCCTGCCCTCGTCCTCCCCCTTCGCCAGCACGGCGTTGAAACTCCGCAGGCTCTGGTTGAGGTTCGGGACGGAGGAGCGGACAGCCTCTGTCCAGGGCGTCTGCTCCACCTCCCGCCCGCCCCCCTTGCGGACGGCGGGAGCGGAAGGGGAGGGGCTGGGGCTCGGCGTCGTGCCCGGTTCGGGGAACGCGGTGGCGGGGTCGAGGGCGGCGGCCGGGAGCGTTCCGCGCCCCTGAGGGCCGGCCACCCGGCCGTCGGGGTAACCGGTGAGCTGGCTCCACACCAGGCCTCCCACCAGCAGCGTCGTCGCCGTCGCGGTGACCATGCTCCAGCGCGTCAGGGTGCTCCTGCCGGTCGAACGGGGCGGCATCAGGGCTTCTGCCAGGCCGTCGGCCACCTCCTGTGCCTTCGGCCGGACCTCGGGCCGAGGTGACAGGCATGTCTGGCAGAGGGCGCTGATCTGTGCGGGCATCCCCGGCACGTCCGCCATCGGCGGGGGGCCCTCCCGCCGGACGTTCTCGATCTCCTCCCAGGTGCGTTCCGGATACGGGGGGTTGCCGGTGAGCATCTCGAACAGCAGCACGCCCAGCGCGTAGACGTCGCTCGCCGGGTCCGCGACGGTGCCGGTCAGCCGCTCGGGCGCCACGTAGGGAGGTGTGCCGTAGTCGGAGGCCCGGTCGTCGCCGTCCTCCCCGATGAACGCCGCGATGCCGAAGTCGAGCAACTTGGCGCCGGTAGCGGTGAGCAGCACGTTGTCGGCGGTGACGTCCCGGTGGACGATCCCCCGCTCGTGGGCGGCGGCCAGCACGGTGGCCAGCCTGGCGGCGATCAGCGCCGCCTCCGCCCACGGCAGCGGGCCCTCGATGATCCGGTCGGCGAGCGGTCGCCCCTCCAGCAGGCGCATCACCACGTAGGCGGCCAGGCGACCGTGCGAGGTCACGGTCTCCCCGTAGTCGTAGACCTCGATCGCGTCGGGGTGGATGAGGCGCGCGGTGGCGCGCGCCTCCCTGCGGATGAGCTCGCGCTCCCCGTGGTCGACGCCGAGTTCGCCGTCCAGCAGCTTGACCGCGACCATCCGCTGCAACGACTGGTCGAAGGCGCGCCAGATGACGCTCATGCCGCCCCAGGCGATCCGCTCCAGCAGCAGGTACCTGCGGGTGAGCACGTCTCCCGCACGGAGTCCGGCAAGGTCAGGCGGACTCACGGACCACCAGCTCAGTGGGGAGTACGGGGTTGTCACGGGATGCGCCTGCCGAGCCCATCGAGAGCAGTAGCAGCCTGGTGGCCAGCGCCGCGAACTCCTCCACCGGCTGACGGACCGTGGTGAGCGTGGGGGAGGTCCGCCGGGCGGCGGGGGCGTCGTCGAAGCCGATGACCGCCACGTCCTCAGGTACCCGGCGGCCGGCCCGGCGCAGGGTCTGCAACGCGGCCGCGGCCATCACGTCGGAGGCCGCGAAGACCGCGTCGAGGTGCGGCATCCGGCGTAACAGCCACTGCATGCCGTGCACCCCCGACGCGTGGCTGAAGTCGCCGTACGCGACCGGCACGCCGGTCATCCCGGCCAGGGTGAGAGTCCGCAGGAATCCGTCGAGCCGGTCACGGGCGGCCGGCAGGGCGGGCGGCCCCGCGATGACGCCGATGGACCGCCGGCCGCCGAGCAGCAGGTGCTCCGCCGCCTGCCTGCCGCCGTCGCGGTTGTCCATGTCGACATGGGGGAGGTCGATGCCGTCCGGGGGACGGCCCGCGCTGCGTACCGGGATGCCCGAGGCGGCCAGGGTCACCACGAGCGGGTGCCTGTCGCGCGCGCCGATCAACAGCACGCCGTCGATGCCTCCGGCGACGAGCGGGGGCGTGGCGATGGTGGAGGTGGCCGCCGTGGCGGTCATCACGGCCAGGGGAACGCCGTGCCCGGTGAGAACCTCCTCGGCAGCGGTGATCATTCTCGCGTAGAACGGCTCGGTGAACAGCCGGTGCGCGGGCTCGCAGACCACTACGGCCACGACTTGGTCGGATCGGCGGCCGGAGCCGCCACGGGGAGCGCGATGCCTTACGTAACCGAGACGCGAGATTGCGTCATGCACCTGCCTACGAGTCGATGTGCTGACTCTGACTGAACCGGTGAGTACCCGGGACGCTGTGGCGGGGGAGACCCCTGCCTCTGCTGCGACCTGGGCAAGTGTGGGTAGATCCGTCATAACTTCCTCCACACCAAGATTCCGCACAGGTGGGAGCGCTCCCAGTGAACCTAGCATTGTTTCGGAAGTGTCAAAAGATGTTTCCGAAAAATCACCATGTGTATGTCAAATTTCCCTGACAACCCAGTCAGAGGCAAGTATCGCCATGATTACGGAGTCGTACCATTCACCGTTCATGCGCAGTGCGTCACGGCATACCCCCTCCGGAGTGAAGCCGATCTTGCGGTAGACGTGAGCGGCCCGCTCGTTGAACGCGTAGACCTCCAGGCTCACCCGGTGCAGCGGTGTGGAGGTGAAGGCGTGGTCGAGGGTCAGCCGGATCGCCTCGGTGCCGTACCCCTTGCCGTAGACGCGCGGGCCGATCAGCGCGATGCGCAGGTTGCAGGAGAGGTTGTCGGCGTCGAGCTGGTTGAGCACGATCTCGCCCACGTAGGCGTCGTCCTCGGCAGTGCAGATCGCCAGATCCAGCCGGTCGCCGTGGTCACTCCGCGAGCCGTACCAGCTCTTGATCGACTCGAACTCCGGTTTGCCGTGCGAGCCGGTCAGCCGGACGGTCTCGGGGTCGTTGACCAGCTCCCAGAGGCCGTCCACATGCTCGGGGCCGACAGGCCGGAGCGTCACGTGCTCTCCGGAGAGCGTGGGTTTGTGCGCGAACATCATTCGGTGTGTCTACCGGCCGAAACCTCGCAGGGCAACCGGATCGCCGGAGGCGCCGGTCCTCAGCCGGAGGGAGAGCGCCTCACCAGGGGCCGTACGGCCCCTGGTTGCCGCCCTTGCCGATCTCCCGCACGGCGGGGCGCACGTCGGCGAGGTAGATGCCCGAGGCGATGACGGACGCGATCGTGAAGATGCTCAGCGTGCTGAGATAACCCACCGCGGCGGCGAAGCCGAACAGGGCCGCCAGCCCCAGGATGACCAGCCACAGGTTCTTGCTCTGCTTGCCGGTGACCGCGAACGCCCGTGCGGGGGTCCTCACCGCGTGGACGAGTGCCCAGCCCGACAGCGCGAACACCCCGACGGCCAGGATCCAGAAGACCAGGTCCAGGGCACCGTGGATTTGGATCATCGTCTCTCCAGAACGCTCGCCTCACCGGTTTCCCTCAGCCTAATGCCGAAAGTCCCCTTCGCGGCGTCATCGGCCTCCACATGCCCGCTCCGGTCGAACACGCTCGGCCGGGGAACGGCCCCGAACGCCGCAGGACCCGCCCCGGCGGCGCCGGAACGGGTCCTGGAGCCGGTTGCCCGGCCGCGACCTCGCTTGACGAGCCCTCGACGGGCTCAGGCCTTGGAGGTGCCGGACCTCGAGGTGCGGGCGCCCTTCTTCTGGGTCGTGGGCCGGGCGGCCTCGGAGAGCTCCTCCAGCTCCAGAGCGGCCTCGCTGCTCGTCTTGGAGACGACCTTGCGGCCGCGGTTGGCGAACTCCTCGTAGAGCTCGGTGGCCCTGCCCGCGAAGTGGTCGGCGTAGTCGCGCGCCTTCACGGGGAAGTCCTTGGCGTAGCCCTCGGCCTTGCCGGCGAGTTCCCTGGCCTTCTCCGGGAGGTCCTTCGCGGCCTCGCGGATCTCCTCGCGGCGGCCCTGCAGCCTATGGATCCGCTCCGGAAGCTTCATGAGCTTCTCGACGGCGAAGTCGCCGGCCCCGGCGACGGCGTAGAACGGCTTGGACTCGGCGATCTTCTTGACTTCGGTGGTGATGGGCATGGGTTAACCTTCCTTGGTTTCCTTTGTGATGTGGCCGTTGCTCGGGGGCGCCGCGTAGGGTTTCAACGCGGTGAGATATTCCCCGGGCAGCGGTACCTCGTCGTCAGGCGAGGAGCCCGCGTCACCCTGCCGGGGCTCCGGTGCGGGATGCGCTTTCTGGGAGGTCTGCGCATCCTCGTCCGGAGCCTCGGCCCGGTTCTCCTTGCGAAACGACTCATAGATGTCGATCAGCACCTGGCGCTGGCGCTCGGTGATGAGGTGGTCGGCTCTGATCGCGGTCAGCACGTCGCTGTCCGGCTCGCGCTCCTCGATGAGACCGGCCTGGACATAGAGCGCCTGCGACGAGATGTGCAGGCCCTTGGCGATCTGGTTCAGTATCTCGGCGCTGGGCTTGCGCAGCCCGCGCTCGATCTGGCTCAGGTAGGGGTTGGAGACCCCCGCCGCCGCGGCGAGCTGACGCAGGGAGATTTTCGCGTGCGTGCGCTGCTCGCGGATGTACTCACCGATCGAGCCGACCTTGGGTAGTGCCATACCTTGAGTCTGCCCCACCATGCTTGCAATTGCAAACGCCATGGCTAACACTTGCAAGCGTTTTGGGGTGAAGTTGTATCAGGATGGCCGGTACGCCGAGGTGAGGTCAGTGCGGGATCAGCCAGAGCAGCGGGGCCGAGGCCGTCAGGGTGACGGAGAAGGCGACGATGGCGTAGCGGACCCCGAGCGGCAGGATCGGGCCCGGTGTCACCAGGCGCTCGACTCTGGCCATCACGGCGGCGGACGACGAGGTCGCGGCGCCCAGCGCGCCGTGCGGCGCGGGGACGGCGCCCGCCGTGCCGAAGCGCAGCAGGGCGGTCGCCAGGCGGCGTGGTGAGCAGTAGCGGCGGGCGACGTCGTCGGCGGCCATTTCCACCAGCAGGCTGACCTCGCTCTGCGCGTCCTTGACCACGCGCGACCAGGGCAGGGCCCTGCGCAGCGCGGCGAAGGGCAGCAGCACCAGGTCGTGCCGCTCGCGCACATGGGCGGTCTCGTGGGCGAGCACCGCGGTCAGCTCGTCGGCGGAGAGCAGCTTCAGCGCACCCTCGCTGACCACCACCTGGGAGCGGAGGCCGGGCACGCAGTAGGCGGTGGCGCCCGGGTGGTCGAGCACCCGTACGCCGGGGACCACCGGGTCCTCCCTGGCGATCAGGGCGAGCAGGGTGCGGTGGCGGTGCCGGGCGCGGAACGTCTGCACGCCCGCGGCGAGGAGCACCATGATCAGCACGGCGAGCGCCGTCAGCCCGGCGATGAGCGCGACGATCCTCGGCAGGTCGTACGGCTGGGGTAATCCCCGGCCGCCACCGAACGCGGAGGCGGCGAAGCCGGCCAGGCCGTGCAGCACACCCTGGCCATAGGGCTCCAGCGCGTAGCCGAGCAGAGCGCCCGTCCCGGCCAGCCCCCAGGTGACCCCCAGCGCCTGCCACAGCACGATGGCCACGTGCGGAGCGCGGTAGGTCCACCGTGCCCTGGTGAACCGCCAGGCGCCGACCGCGCAGGCCAGGGCGAGCGTCGCCAGGGCTGCCGCGGTCATTTACTCGTCCTCCAGCTCCTCCTCAAGGCCGGTCAGGGCCCTGCGCAGGATGTCGGCTTCGGTGCCGGTGACGGCCTGGGCGAACCGGGTGAGGGCCGCCGACCGGTCACCGGTCAGATCCAGCGCCTCCAGCATAAGCTCCGCGACGTAGGCGTCGCGGCTCTCCGCGGACGCGTACCGCCACGCGCGCCCGTCGCGGGTGCGGACCAGGAAGCCTTTGCGGGTGAGCCGGTCGAGCACGGTCATCACGGTGGTCGGCGCCAGGTCGCGGTCGGATATCAGGCGTCCGACCTCCCGTGCCGTCACGGGGGATGATTGTGCCCAGATGATGTCCATGATGCTGCGTTCAAGCTCGCCGAGACCCTTCACACCGTCAAGACTAACCCCCGCACCACGAGGGGTAGTACTACGGGTTGTCGAGTGATGCGTTTCACGGCGTACCCGCTCGTCTCACGCGCTTCGCTCAGGGCGTGGCGGAGTCCAGCAGGTCATCTCGGGGCGACCGCGGCCCAGGGGAGGGTGATCTCACCGAGCCGCCAGCGCGACCGGCCGCCGAGCGGGGGGCGCGCGGCCAGCGGCCAGGTCGCGGCGAGCGTCTCCGCGGAGGCGATCCAGCGCTGGCGGGAACCGTAGGAGCCGAAGGGCGCGTTGACCGCCCAGGCGTGGTCGAAGTCACGCAGGAAGGCGTGGACGGGCTCACCGGGGACGTTGCGGTGGATGAGCGTCTTGGGCAGCCGGTCGGCCAGATCCGAGGGGCGCTCGAAGGAGTCGAAGCGGGCCGAGAGGGTCAGTGTCCGGGGACCCGAGCGGTCGAGCCCGACCCAGACCGCGCGGTGGCCCACCTCCGAGCAGGTGCCCTCGACGATCACCCCGTCCGGCGCGAGCCGCTCGCGGAGCATCGCCCAGTACTCCCACGCCTGCGCCTCGCCGTACTGCCGCAGCACGTTGAAGGCCCTGACCAGCATGGGCGGCCGGTCCACCGGCAACTCGAAGCCGCCAAGCGCGAAGGACAGCCCCGGGCGCTCGTGGGGTCTGGCCGCCGCGACCCTGGCCGGGTCGATCTCGACGCCGACGACCTCGACCGAGGGGCAGATCCGGCGCAGCCGCAGGAACATCTCCAGGGTCGTGGTGTGCGAGGCCCCGTAGCCGAGGTCGACCACCAGCGGGCGGTCGGCGGCGCGCAGCAGGCGGCCGTGCGCGGCGACGACCCACCGGTCGGCCCGCCGCAGGCGGTTGTGACCGGTGGTCCCCCTGGTGATCTCCCCTATCGGCTTGGACATGGTTCAGACGCGGTGGAGCTTGTGCTGGGCGGCCTGGGCCCGGGGGCGCATGACGAGGCGGTCGATGTTCACGTGGGCCGGCCGGGTCACGCACCAGGCGATGGCGTCGGCCACGTCGTCGGCGGTGAGCGGGCCGGGCACGCCCCGGTAGACCTCGTCGGCGGCGGCGGAGTCGCCGCGGAAGCGGTTCAGCGAGAACTCCTCGGTATGGACCAGCCCGGGGGCGATCTCGACGACCCTGACCGGCTGGCCGACCAGCTCCAGCCTGAGCACCTCGGTCATCGAGGTCTGCGCGTGCTTGGCCGCGTTGTAGCCGCCGCCGCCCTCGTACGAGACGAGCCCGGCCACCGAGGTCAGCATCAGCAGCACGCCGTCGCCGGACTCGATCAGCCGGGGCAGCAGTGCCTGGGTGACGCGGAGCGTGCCGAGCACGTTGACGTCGTACATCCGCTGCCAGTCCGCGATGTCCCCGCTCGCCACGGGCTCCAGGCCGATCGCGCCACCGGCGTTGTTGATCAGCACGTCACAGCGGTCGAGCGAGGAGGCCAGCTCGTCCACCGACTCCTGCGACGTCACGTCCAGGGTGACAGCGCGGATGCCGGGCACCTCGGCGGCCAGCGCCTCCAGCCGCTCCCGGCGCCGTGCCGCGGCCACCACGTCGAAGCCCTCCGCGGCCAGCCGGCGGGCCGTCGCCTCGCCGATCCCACTGCTGGCCCCTGTCACCACAGCTGTCCTCTTCATAACCCTCCATCCTGCCAGGACCACCCCACACGGACCCTTCTGCGGTGATGTGTCGGGAATGTTGCGGATTCTCAGGTGGTTGAGCCCACTCGGAGGTGGTGTCGGTGAGGCGACGGCGGGTCAACCGAGTCGCGACGATCAGCATGCACACGTCCCCCCTGGACCAGCCGGGAACCGGGGACGCGGGCGGTATGAACGTCTATATCGTCGAGGTGGCCAAACGCCTGGCCGAACTCGGGGTGGAGGTGGAGATCTTCACCCGGCAGACATCCCGGGACCTGCCACCGGTCGCGGAGATCGTCCCGGGCGTCTCGGTCCGCCACGTCACCGCCGGACCGTATGAGGAGCTCGACAAGGGCGACCTGCCAGGCCAGCTCTGCGCCTTCCTGTCGGGCGTGCTGCGGGCCGAGGCCATGTACGAGCCGGGCCGCTACGACGTCATCCACTCCCACTACTGGCTCTCCGGCCAGGTGGGCTGGCTGGCCAAGGATCGCTGGGGCCTGCCGCTGGTGCACACCATGCACACCATGGCCAAGGTGAAGAACCTCCTGCTGGCCGAGGACGACAAGCCCGAACCGACGGCCCGGGTACTGGGCGAACAGCAGGTCGTGGACGTCGCCGACCGCCTGGTGGCCAACACCCCCGCCGAGGCCAGTGATCTCGTCGAGCTGTACGGGGCGGCCCCCGCCAGGGTCGAGGTGGTCAACCCCGGCGTGAGCCTCAGGGTCTTCCAGCCCGCCTCCAAAGGCGCGGCCCGGCACAGGCTCGGGCTGCCGCAGGATGCCCACGTGCTGCTCTTCGTGGGCCGCGTGCAGCCGCTGAAGGCCCCGGACGTGCTGCTGCGCGCCGCGGCCAGGATGCTCCTCGAAGATCCCTCGCTCAGGTCGAGACTGGTCGTCGTCTGCGTCGGCGGCCCCAGCGGCAACGGCCTGGCCAGGCCCTCGTACCTCACCGACGTGGCCGCCTCGCTGGGGATCTCCGACGTGGTCAGGATCGTTCCACCGGCGCCCCAGCACGAGCTGGCCGACTGGTACCGCGCGGCCGATGTGACGGTCGTCCCCTCGCACAACGAGTCGTTCGGCCTGGTGGCCCTGGAGTCCCAGGCATGCGGCACCCCCGTGGCCGCCGCGTCCGTGGGCGGGCTGCGCACCGCGGTGCGCGACGGCGTCTCCGGGGTGCTCGTCGAGGGGCACGACCCCCACGACTGGGCGCGGGTGCTCGGCCGCTTCGTGTACGCCCCCGCCTGGCGGGAGGCGCTGTCCGCGGCCGCGGTGGCCCACGCGGCGGCCTTCGGCTGGTCGGCCACCGCGGCCAGGCTGGCGGATGTCTACGCCGGGGCGATGGCGAACCTGCACCGGGTCCCCATCGCGGTCAGTTCATGAGACCCGCTCGTAGGCTGGGCCCATGCGCGAAGTGATCGAGGCGGCGCTGAAGAGCGCGGACGTCTCCTACGAGCAGCCCAGGCCGGGGGCCTTCCTGGCGAAGCTCCCCGGCCAGCACAAGCTGGCCACCATGACCTGGCTGATCGTCGGCGACCAGGCCCTGCACGTGGAGGCGTTCTTCTGCCGCCGGCCGGACGAGAACCACGCCGAGTTCTACCGCTGGCTGCTCACCAAGAACGGCTCCATGTACGGGGTGCACTTCGCCCTCGACCCGATCGGTGACGTCTACCTCGTGGGCCGGGCCCCGTTGGGGGCGATCACCGAAGAGGAGATCGACCGCCTTCTCGGGTGCGTGCTCACCTACTCCGACGAGGGGTTCGACCGCGCCCTGGAGCTGGGTTTCGCCACCTCGATCCGGCGCGAGTGGGAGTGGCGTGCCAAGCGCGGTGAGTCGCTCGCCAACCTCCAGGCATTCGCCCGCTTCGCCGATCCCGAGCGCTGAGGGGCACCGGGGGACGCCCACTAAGCTTGTCGGTATGTCGACTTTGGTGCTGCTCCGGCACGGTGAGAGTGAATGGAACGCCAAGGGTCTGTTCACCGGATGGGTGGACGCGGGACTCTCGGCCAAGGGCGAGGAAGAGGCACGGCGCGGAGGAAGGCTGCTGCTCGACGCCGGGGTGCGACCCGACGTGGTGCACACCTCGCTGCTGACCAGGGCGATCCAGACGGCCAACCTCGCGCTGGGCGCCGCCGACCTGCTCTGGCTGCCGGTCTCCCGGTCCTGGCGGCTCAACGAGCGCCACTACGGCGCCCTGCAGGGCAAGGACAAGGCGCAGACGCGGGCCGAGTTCGGAGACGAGCAGTTCATGCTCTGGCGTCGCTCCTATGACGTCCCGCCGCCCGCGATCGCCGACGACGACGAGTTCTCCCAGTCCGGCGACCCCCGCTACGCGCTGCTGCCGAGCGAGCTGCTGCCCAGGACCGAGTGCCTCAAGGACGTCGTCGAGCGCATGCTGCCCTACTGGTACGACCAGATCGTGCCCGACCTCGCGGCCGGTAGGAGCGTGCTGGTCGTCGCGCACGGCAACTCGCTCCGGGCGCTGGTCAAGCACCTGGACGGGATCGGCGACGACGAGATCGCCGGGCTCAACATCCCCACCGGCATCCCGCTCCAGTACGAGCTGGACGCGGACTTCCACCCCGTCACCAAGGGCGGCCGGTACCTCGACCCCACCGCCGCCGAGGCCGCCATCGAGGCGGTGGCCAACCAGGGCAAGTAGCCCCGGCCTCATCCGCAGGAACACCAGGAGGGCCCGCCGGATCCGGCGGGCCCTCCTGACGTTCCGAGGGGCTGAGGAGATCGACGGGGGAGTCAGAGGGCGCTGGTGTCCTGCGGCCGGGAACCCGTCACCAGATAGACCACGTCGTGCGCGACACGGACCGCGTGGTCGGCATAGCGCTCGTAGTAGCGGCCGATCAGCGTCACGTCGATGGCCGGCTCGACGCCGTACTTCCAGTCGGGGGCCATCAGGACCTTGAACAGTCTGCGGTGCAGCCTGTCCATCGCGTCGTCGTCGGCCTCCAGCTCCAGGGCGGACTCCACGTCGCGCGAGGCGATGCAGCTGCCGGTCTTGGTGATGAGGCGCTCGGCGATCTGGCCCATCTCCAGGATGGTGGCACGGATCTCCGGCGGGATCGCGGAGTCGGGATGGCGCAGCCTGGCGACCTTGGCCACATGCTCGGCGAGGTCGCCCATCCGCTCCAGGTCGGTGCCCATCCGCAGCGCCGCGATGATCATTCTGAGATCCACGGCCACCGGCTGCTGCCTGGCCATCAGGTCGAAGATCGTGGCCTCGATCTCCGCGAAGATCCGGTCGACCTCCTCGTCCTGGGAGATGACGCTCTCGGCGAGATGAAGGTCCGCGTCCAGGAGGGCTGTGGTGGCCCGCGATATCGCCGACCTCACGAGCCGGGTCATCTCGACCAGCCGTTCGGTGAGGGCGTCGAGTTCTTCGTGATAGGCGTCGCGCATGGAACTCACCGTATGAGGGGGCCGGTGAACGAACCTCGACCGCAAAGTGAACTTTGCGGGAAAGGCCGCTGTCACCACCCCCGGGCCGTCCCCAACATGGAAACCCCCACCTACCATCGAAAACGTGAAGCCTACGGGAGGACCACGTGAGTGAGCTGATGGCGAGCCTGGCCGCGCTGGCCGGCTTCGTCGTGGGAGCGCTGGCCGTGATGGTCGTCCGCCAGCAGAGCCACGGACGGCGTGGCGGGATGACACCGGTGGACGACGTCGAGCCCGGCGCGCTCCCGCACGGGGTCGCCTCGGTGCTGGCCGTGCTGCCGTCCTCGGCGGTCGTGCTCGACAAGGAGGACCGGGTACTGCGCGCCAGTTCGGCGGCGCGCGCGTTCGGCCTGGTCAAGGGCGAGCACCTGATGGCGGCCGAGCTGCTCGCGCTGGCCAGGAAGGTACGCAGGGACGGCGAGATCCGCGAGAGCGAGATCGAGGTGGCCGGCCACAAGTTCGGCCAGGAGTCGACCAACTTCGCGGTGCGGGTCGCCCCGCTCGGCTCCTACGGTCAGGTGCTGGTCCTCGCCGAGGACCAGACCGAGCACCGCCGCGTCGAAGCGGTCCGCCGCGACTTCGTGGCCAACGTGAGCCACGAGCTCAAGACGCCGGTGGGCGCGATGTCGTTGCTGGCCGAGACCATCCAGGACGCCGCCGACGACCCCGAGGCGGTCACCCGCTTCGCCGGGCGTATGCAGCATGAGGCGGCCCGGCTCACCTACCTCGTCCAGGACCTGATCACCCTCTCCCGCATCCAGGGCGCCGAGCCCATTCCCACTCCGGGCCCGGTGCTGATCGACGAGGCGGTGCACGAGGCCATCGACCGCTGTAACACCACCGCGGCGGCCAAGGACATCACCCTCGTCTCCGGCGGCGTCGAGGGCCTGCGGATATGGGGCGACGACGAACTTCTCGTCACCGCCCTGCGCAACCTCATCGACAACGCGGTCGCCTACAGCCCCGAGCACACCCGGGTCGTGGTCAGTGCCCGCGGGGCGGGCCCCAACACCGAATACGTCGAGATCAGCGTGAGCGACCAGGGCATCGGCATCCCCGAGAGCGCCCAGGAGCGAATTTTCGAGCGGTTCTTCCGCGTCGACGCGGCACGCTCGCGAGCGACCGGTGGCACGGGCCTCGGCCTGGCCATCGTCAAGCACGTGGCCGCCGCCCACAACGGGGCGGTCACGGTGTGGAGCAAGGAAGGCTCAGGCTCCACCTTCACCCTCCGCCTGCCCGCCTTCGGCGGCATGGCGGTGGCAGTACCAGCTACCACCACGATCCCCCTGGAGGCCGCGCAGTGACTCGCGTGCTTGTCGTCGAGGACGAAGAGTCGTTCTCCGACGCTCTGTCATACATGCTGCGCAAGGAGGGCTTCGAGGTGGCCGTGGCCACCACCGGGCCGGAGGCGCTGGAGACCTTCGACCGGAACGGCGCCGACCTGGTGCTGCTCGATCTGATGCTCCCCGGCCTGCCGGGGACGGAGGTCTGCCGCTCGCTCCGCCAGCGCTCCAACGTGCCCGTCATCATGCTCACCGCCAAGGACAGCGAGATCGACAAGGTGGTCGGGCTGGAGCTCGGCGCCGACGACTACGTCACCAAGCCCTTCTCCTCCAGAGAACTGGTGGCCCGCATCCGCGCGGTGCTGCGCCGCCAGGGCGATGTGGAGGAGCTGGAGTCGGCGGTGCTGGCCGCCGGCCCGGTCCGGATGGACGTGGACCGCCACATCGTCGCCGTGCGGGGCGAGCCGGTGCAGCTGCCCCTGAAGGAGTTCGAGCTGCTGGAGGTGCTGCTGCGCAACGCCGGGCGGGTGCTCACCCGGGGCCAGCTCATCGACCGGGTCTGGGGTGCCGACTACGTGGGCGACACCAAGACCCTGGACGTGCACGTCAAGCGGCTACGGGCCAAGGTCGAGTCCGACCCGTCCAACCCGCGCTGCATCCTCACGGTCCGGGGCCTGGGCTACAAGTTCGACCCCGCGGAGGCCTGAGCCTTCGCACGCGCCTCCGGACGGTCCGAGGGGTCGTACGGCGTGCCCGCGCCGTACGGCCCCTCGGCGTGTCCGGAGGCGGTCACCGGGGGCCGGGCCTCACCCGATGACCGGCTCCCGGGGATTCGGATCTACCGGGAGTCGTGGTCGCCCGGCGGCCTTCCGCATGGTGAGGCCGCCGGGAGTGGTCAGTGGCCGTGCCCCTGCCCGTCCTCGGTGGAGGCGGAGGGGGTGGGGGTCGGCGTGGGAGCCGCGGAGGCGCCGGGAACCTGCGGGTAGGCGGTGAACTCGCGGCTGCGGGTGATGACCGGGATCGTGAGCTGCACGACCCCCGCGTTGGCGAACTGCAGCTGCACCGGGATGGACTCGCCGCCCCTGAGGGGCTTCTTCAGCCCTTCGATCAGGATCGTGGGTGTCGGCTTGCCGACGTTCACCCGCTGGTTCTGGGGGAGCGGTACAGGCGCGCTCACCTTCGCCGTGCCGAGGGCCGGGTCGACGCCGAGGCCGACGAGCTGGTCGGGGCCGTTGGTGTTGACCAGGGACAGGTAGAGCGGCGTGGCCGTCCCAGCCGGTAGCGTCCCGCCGGAGTCGGGGCCGAGGAAGAAGGCCTGGGAGATGTCGATGCCCTTTGTCTTGATCGACAGGGCCTCGGTCGGCGAGTAGGGCTTGTTGGTGATCGCGTCGGATCCGGCGCCACAGCCGGCCAGAGTCAGGGCGGCTGCGAGGAACGCGGCGGCGGCGATCGCCCGGTGACGGCTGTTGCGGGTCACGGTGCGAGTTCTCCTTGTCACACATGAGGTAGGGCAAGGCCAACCCTATCGGCGACGTTTACCGGCTTCCGCCTCGCCCTGCCTGATCATTCGGAGGTGGGGAACGCAGGTCATAAGTGCTTTTTGCCCCCTTGATTCACACACTTGAGCACTTGTCAAGTCATAAGACGCGGCTTTGACCTGCAGTTATGGTGATTTCACTGTTCCGGGAGGCTGTGGATACGTGGTACTCTTGAGTACAGCGGAAGGGGTACTTGTCACATGACTTTCCAGGTCGGCGACACTGTCGTCTACCCCCACCATGGGGCTGCTCGGATCGAGGCGATCACGACCCGGACCATCAAAGGTGAGGAAAGGACCTACCTGGTTCTTAAGGTCGACAAGGGCGACCTTACCGTCCAGGTGCCGGCTGACAACGCCGAACTCGTGGGTGTTCGCGACGTAGTCGGACAAGAGGGCCTTGAGCGCGTTTTCGACGTGCTTCGAATGCCTCACACCGAAGAGCCCACGAACTGGTCCCGCCGCTACAAGGCGAACCTTGAGAAGTTGGCGTCCGGTGATGTCAACAAGGTCGCCGAGGTCGTTCGCGACCTGTGGCGACGAGACAGGGAACGCGGACTTTCCGCGGGAGAGAAGCGAATGCTGGCCAAGGCCAGGCAGATCCTCGTCAGCGAGCTCGCGCTCGCGGAAAAGACCAATGAGGACAAGGCCGAGGCCCTGCTGGACGAGGTTCTCAACTCCTGAACAAGACATTTCCACGGGTGGGCGTCGGCGTCGACGTCCACCCGTTCGCTTCCGGCCGCGAGCTCCATCTCGCCGGCCTGCACTGGCCTGGGGAGACCGGCCTGGCCGGGCACTCCGACGGTGATGCCGCGGCTCACGCGGCCTGTGACGCTCTGCTGTCCGCGGCCGGTCTCGGCGACCTCGGGGGCCTGTTTGGCACGTCCGATCCCCGCTGGGCCGGTGCCTCGGGTGCCGCCCTGCTGGAGGAGACCGCTCGCCAGGTGCGGGCCGCGGGCTTCGAGATCGGCAACGTGGCCGTCCAGGTGATCGGTAACCGGCCCAAGATGGCCCCCCGCCGCGTCGAGGCCGAGAAGGCCCTCAGCGCGGCCGTGGGCGCCCCCGTGAGCATCAGCGCCACCACGACCGACGGGCTGGGCCTCACCGGCCGAGGCGAGGGCGTCGCGGCCATCGCGACCGCGATCGTGGTGAACCTTTAGCGGTTGCCGGACGTCTTCTCATGCGGAACGTGGAAACGTTCCGGCGGGCGGCGCGGAATGCCCGTCAGTCCACATCGAGGCGGTGGCCCGTTTCCTGGCGCGGTACGGGCCACCCCTTTTTGGGATGATCTATGAATGCGCTGGGTAACTCCCTGATGACTGTGTCTCGTGACAGGGGGAGCCGGACATGATCGGATCGATTGTCTCCGCAATCATCATCGGCGCCATCATCGGCGCGCTGGCACGCCTCATTCTTCCCGGGCGCCAGAACCTGAGCATCGGCCTGACGCTCATCGTCGGCATCATCGCGGCGCTTATCGGCACCGCCATCGCCGCATCGGTCGGCCTGACCAACACGCGGGGGATCAATTGGTGGGAGCACATCATCCAACTCGCGCTCGCCGTGATCGGAGTGCTCCTCGTCGTTCAGGTGCAGGCGAGAAAGTCGCACTGACCGAATTTTTGCCGTTTACAGGAATATCCATGGCGTAGGGGGTAGCCACCTCCCTGTGAGAGTGAAGATCTCACCCTCACTGGGAGGTTGAAATGACTATTGAGTCCATTCTTGGAGCAATCGTCATCGGCGCTGTCATCGGTGCCATCGGTCGTCTGCTGCTTCCCGGTAGGCAGGCGATCGGATGGATTCTGACCATCGTCGTCGGCATTGTCGCGGCGCTCGTCGGCACCGCCATCGCCCAGGTTCTCGGCGTCGCCACCACGGACGGGATCGACTGGATCGAACTCGTCATGCAGGTGGGTCTGGCCATCGTCGGTGTCGGCCTGGTCGCCGGTCTCAAGCGCTCCAGGGTCTGACGAACGGCCTCTGGTGGACAGCGTCTAGCGGACGGCGGGGCGGACCACTCCGGTGACCTCGCCGAGGTTCAGCTGACCCCCCTCCGGGCCGGAGGTGCTCGCGGTGACGCGCACGATGTCGCCGTCCTCCAGGAAGACCCGTTCGGTTCCGTCCGGCATGCCGAGCGGGTCTCGGCCGTTCCAGGTCAGTTCGAGCAACGTGCCGAACTGGCTTCTGGCCGATCCTGACACCGGCCCGGAGGTGAGCAGATCGCCGGTCCGCAGCGGGGCGCCGCTCACACCCGTGTGAGCGAATAGCTGCGGGCCGGTCCAATACTGGGTGGCGAACGGCGGTTCCGACAGGAGCCGGCCGTTCAACTCGACCCGCAGGGTGAGGTTCAGGCCCCACTGCCGCCTGGCCAGCAGATAGGGCGGCGGAGGTGGGTCCTGGGCGGGTGGCACCACCCGGGTCGGCTCCAGCGCCGCGAGCGGGACCACCCACGGAGAGATCGAGGTGGCGAACCGTCCGAGAAACGGCCCAAGCGGCGTGCTCTCCCAGGCGATGATGTCCTGGGCCCGCCAGCTGTTGACCACCACCACCCCGAAGACGTGGTCCTCGAACGCCTGGGTTCCCAGCGCGTGCGGCGGGGTTGAGGGGACGCCGACCACGTAGCCGATCTCGGCGGAGAAATCCAGCCGAGTGGACGGCCCGAATACCGGGTCGGCTCCTCCCAGGCCCCGGAGCTGACCCGACGGGCGCACGACCGGAGTGCCGGAGACCACCACGCTCGACGCCCTGCCGTACTGTCCGATGGGCATCCGCGGCCAGTTGCGCGGCAGCGGATCGCCGGGCGGCCGGAACATCCGGCCCAGGTTCGTCTCGTGCTCGATGGACGACTGGAAGCGGATCAGGTCCGCCACGTGGAACGGCAGGTGCATCAGCACCTCGACCATCGGGATGAGCGCGGGCATCACCGCCGGACGGCATGACGGCTCGGTGAGCAGATGGATCAACCGCTCCCTGACCTCCTGCCAGATCCGCGGTCCCGCGGACAGAAACGCGTTGAGGGTGCCGGAGGCGAACCAGGGGGAGCCCTTCAGCACCCCGGTCCCCGCCAGCAGGCCCAGATCCAGTACCTGGTCGCTGATCGCCACGCCGACACGGGGGAACTCGCCGCGGCGCGAGAAAACCCCGAAGGGCAGGTTCCGCACCGGAAAGCCGCTGTCATCTGAGGCCTTCACCCAGCACTTCGTCACGCCGGCTTCGTTCCCCGGATCCGGTCAGGGGGTCATACGGGCGTGGTCAAGCTTTCGTCCCTCACTCGCCGGGCGGGACGGGCGTGCTGCGCATCCGCCCGGAGGGAGGAGCCGCGGTGCCGTCCCCCTGGCTTGCCTGGGCCTCCTCCCCGCTCTCGGCGGCCTCGGCGCCGTGCGCGGGGTCGGGCGAGCCGCCCGCTCTCCTGCCCGCGGCATCCGCTTTCGCTGCCGCCTCGGTGACCTCCGTCGCCGTCCCGCCGGGCGTGACGTTCGCCGCCCGATCCTTCACGGCGAGGATCGGCTGGGTGTCGGCGTCGCGCTCGCTCACCTCGTCCGTGTCGGCCTCGCTCGTCCGGGCCTCCCGCTCCCGGGGGAGGCCGGCGTCGGTGTCCCAGGTCTCCACCCGCTCGCTGACCCTGCTCTCGCCTCCCGGCTCCTCCTCGGTCGCTCGCAGGCCGGGACGGGGCGGGTGGACGAGCAGATCGCCCTGGCGGGGCCGGACCAGGTCACCCCAGCGCATCGGCTTTCCCTGCCGGGGAGCCGCGGCCCTCCGCGGGGGCGGGGGGCCCTGCGGAAGGTCGGCGACCTCGGGGGTCTCCGGCGCCGCGGTGGGGCCGACCACAGGCTCTCCCGCAGGGAGATCGTGGTGCGGGACCGTCTCCAGCGGAGGGGCGGCGTGCGGATCGAGCATGATCTCGGCCGCGGGGTGGTGCACCAACTGCCCGGGGTGGCCAGGCCACTGCCGGCGCTCCTCGCGGTCCGGCGCGCCCGGATGCTCCGAGGGCGGCCGGCCCGCCTCGGGGAACGGCACGATGTCGTGCTCAGAGGCGAGCCGACCGGCCAGGCTCGCGTCGGTCGCGGCACGCCTGGCGGCGGCGTGCTTGATCAGCAGGAGCCAGAGCCAGAGGGCCAGGATCAGCATCACCCAGGGGGCGACGGCGACCGCGACGGCCGCCCGTTGCTCGTCCACCGCCATCCGCATGGCGGTGGCCACCTCGGCGGCGGCCGCGCCGGCGAACAGCAGCGTCAGGACCACCCCCGCCTGCAGCCGCACCGGCCACCACCCGCCCCTCAGCAGCAGCACACCGATCATCGTGACGACGAGCAGTGCGTCGAAGGCGGCGGGGTAGAGATACGCGAGGTCGGCGGGCGCCCTGCCCGTCAGGGCGAGGGCGCGCAGGTCCTCGAAGGAGAGCACGCAGGCCGCGGCGGTGAGGGCGGCCACGCCGACTCCGGCGACGGCGATCCCGGCACGGCGCAGGGCGAGGACCGTCCTGCTCGGTTCGGCGGCGGCGGTCAGGGGCGGGGACGGGCGGGAGAGCGGGTCTGCCGCCGCGGGGGATTTGGCGTCCATGGCTCTTCGAGCCTACAGAATCGACACCCGGCATGATCGTCCGTATCGCTTCCGGGTATGTCTTCTACCCGGTGCTCTTTCACGGGCTGGCTGGGGGACATTCGCCGCTAATGGTCAGAAAATCCTCTAGTGGGTGTCTTCAACGTCCCGCAACCTGGCTTGTGAGGGGAGGTGAGGTATTAGCCTTGCCCTCGTGAGCCTGCAGCTATACGACACCAGCGTACGCACCGTCCGCGAATTCGTCCCGGTTGAACCCGGCCGGGCCTCGATCTACCTGTGTGGTGCCACCGTGCAGGCTCCCCCGCACATCGGGCACATCCGCTCGGGCGTCAACTTCGACGTGCTCCGCCGCTGGATGATCAGGTCGGGCTACGAGGTGACCTTCTGCCGCAACGTCACCGACATCGATGACAAGATCATCAGGGTCGCGGCGGTGGAGAACGTGCCGTGGTTCGCCGTCGCCGAGCGTAACCAGAGGGCCTTCACCTGGGCCTACGAGGTGCTGGGTTGCCTGCCCCCGACCGTCGAGCCACGGGCCACCGGCCATGTGCCCGAGATGATCGAGCTGATGGACCGGCTGATCGCCGCCGGTCACGCCTATGCCTCCGGTGGCGACGTCTACTTCGACGTCATGTCCTACGCCGACCGGTACGGATCGCTCTCCAACCAGAAGCTTCAGAACATGCGGGCCGCGGGTGACACCGAGACCGACTCCTGCAAGCGCGACCCGCGTGACTTCGCGCTCTGGAAGGGCGAGAAGCCCGGCGAGCCGACCTGGCCGACCCCGTGGGGCCGAGGCCGCCCCGGCTGGCACCTGGAGTGCTCGGCCATGGCGACGAAGTATCTCGGTTCGACCTTCGACATCCACGGTGGTGGCGTCGACCTGATCTTCCCGCACCACGAGAACGAGCTGACCCAGTCCCAGGCGGCCGGCGACGGCTTCGCCCGCTACTGGATGCACAACGGCATGCTCAAGATCGGCGCGGAGAAGATGAGCAAGTCGCTCGGCAACTCCCTGCTGATCCCCGAGGTCACCAAGAAGGTCCGCCCGGTCGAGCTCCGCTACTACCTGGCGGCCCCGCACTACCGTTCCTCGATCGAATACTCCGAGGAGGCGCTCTTCGAGGCCGCCACGGCCTACCAGCGCATCGAGGGCTTCGTCACCCGCGCGGCCGAGGTCATCCACGACGTCGACGCGCACGCGCCGCTCCCGGTGGCCTTCTCCGAGGCTCTCGACGACGACCTGGGCACTCCCCAGGCGCTCGCCGTGGTGCACGAGGTGGTCCGCGAGGGCAACGTCGCGCTGGCCCAGGGCAACAAGGAGCAGGTCGCCAGGCTGCTCGCCGAGACGCAGAACATGCTCGACGTCCTCGGCCTCGACCCGCGCTCGGAGCAGTGGCGCTCCACGGGCGGCGAGACCGGCATGCGGGCGACCGTCGACGCGCTGGTCGCCGTCGCCCTGGAGCAGCGGCAGGCGGCGCGGGCACGCAGGGACTTCTCGGCGGCCGACGGCATCCGTGACCAGCTTTCCCGGGCCGGGATCCACGTCGAGGACACCCCCCAGGGCACTCGCTGGGAACTCTCGCGGTAAAACCAGGCCGTACGCTATAGACCATGGCTGGTGGGGGTAAAGGGTCCGGGCGACCCGCGAAGAAGAAGAGTCCGACCAAGGGCACCGGCGGCAACGTCCGCCGAGGCCTGGAGGGCAGGGGGGCCACCCCGCCGGCGCACATGCGGCACTGGCACAAGGACAAGGCGCGCGCCGAGCGGATCGAGCGCGAGGAGAAGACCGGCAGGTCCGCCTCCCCGCGTACCTCGGCTCGTCCGAGGCGGAGCGACGACGCGCCCGAGCACATCGGCGGGCGCAACCCCGTGGTCGAGGCGCTGCGGGCCGGAGTCCCGGCCAGCACGCTCTACGTGGCCCTGCGCATCGACAACGACGACCGCGTCAAGGAGGCGGTCCGCATCGCCGCCGACCGCGGCATCGCGATGCTGGAGGTCGGGCGGGAGAAGCTGGACCGACTCACCGAGGGGGGGATCCACCAGGGCATCGCCCTGCAGATCCCGGCGTACGACTACGCCCACCCCGACGATCTGGTCCGGATCGCCCAGGACGCCGCGGAGGTGCCGCTGATCGTCGCCCTCGACGGGGTCACCGACCCTCGCAACCTGGGTGCCATCGCCCGCTCGGCCACCGCCTTCGGCGCCCACGGCCTGGTCATCCCCTCCCGCCGCTCGGCCGGTGTCACCGGTGGTGCCTGGAAGACCTCGGCGGGCACGCTGGCCACCCTGACGGTCGCCCGCGCCGCCAACCTCACCGCCACCCTGCGGGAGTACCGGGAGGCGGGCCTGTTCGTGATCGGCCTGGACGGCGAGGGCAAGGTCGACATCGGCGAGGCCAACCTCCTCGACGGCCCGCTGGTCGTCGTCGTGGGCTCCGAGGGCAAGGGCCTGTCCCGCCTGGTCCGCGAGTCCTGCGACCTGGTCGTCCGCATTCCGATGCACGCCGCGGCCGAGTCCCTCAACGCGGGCGTCGCCGCCGGCATCGCCCTTTACGAGGTCGCCCGCAAGCGTCGTTCCTAACGGTTCGCAATCGTCGCGGCATACCTCGGTGACGTGTGAGGCTCGAGCCGACTACAATCGTCTGGCGACCATGCCGACGTAGCTCAATCGGCAGAGCAACAGTCTTGTAAACTGTAGGTCAGGGGTTCGATTCCCCTCGTCGGCTCGTAACAAAGGGCCAGGTCAACCGGCATACGGTGACCTGGCCCTTTGATCGTTAAGCGGACTTTTTGCCCTTTCGTGCCACCCGCGTGCCACTGGCCTTTTTCGTGGCCGTCTTCCGTGCCACCTTGAGCGCCTTGCCCAGAGCCTCCGCGATGACCTTGTCCCGGTCCTGACCGGCGTGCTGGTAGATCAACGCCGCCCGCGTCAAGGCGGCGGCGCGCCGCGCCGCCGCACGGCCCTTCCACCGCCCGCCGTCCGGGCGTGCGGCGTGGGCGCCGGTCCCGAACGGCGGCGGGAATCGGCCCGCCCGCCGCACTCGCCCATCGACCGCCGCAGGGGGCCGCACCGCTGAGGCCGAACGCGAAGGCCGGTTCGGCGAGGTCGAAGGGCTACGGGTCAGCCTCGCTGGGGCAGCAGAGAAGGTCGCCCAGCTCGATGCCCACCAGGAGCGCAGGTCATCGAGGGTGTTTCGCGGAGTCCCCGCGTTCGACCAAATCGGAGCTCGAACGGGCGGTGAGTCCTGATCATGAGTTGATGCCTGGAGCCTGACGGCTCCCCGTGCGGCAGGTCGGATGCGGTCATGTGTTCGGTCAGACAGCCCCTGCCTGGGTTTTGCGGGCGAGCAGTTGAATCTCCTGGAACTGCCGTCGGTCGGTGGGCTGAGGCTCGCGAACCATCCGGGCCACCTCGGGCAACCCGGACTTGCGCAGCATCGTGGCAAGGTGATCAGGCCACCACCGATAGGCCGGCGCGACTGCGTGATCGAAGACCTGCGTCGGGTGAGACGGATCATCGCTGGCCGAAAAACCGATCAGAAGGTGGCCGCCAGGTGCCAGCACACGATGGAACTCCGCCAGGATGACGGGGAGTTCCTGCGGCGGAGTGTGGATGATTGACCAACGTGAGAGTACGCCGCCCAGCACGCCGTCAGCGATGTTCAACGCGGCCATCGAGCCCACGTCGAACCGCAGGTCCGGATAGGCCTGTCGAGCCAACTCGATCATCGCAGGAGAGGTGTCAACACCGACCACCGCCAGCCCCAGCTCGTCTAGATAAGCGGTGATATGGCCAGGCCCACACCCCAGGTCCGCGACCTGACCGTCCCCACTCGCACTTACGACCTCGGCGAAGGCACCCAAGATCGCGCGGTCCAGGGGCCTGTCACGCAGTTCGCCGCGGAACAGCTGCGCATAGGTGGAGGCGGCAGCGTCGTAAGCCTCGCGGGTGGCACTGAGGGCATCGTGTTCGACCATGCTCGCGACAGTAGTTCCTGGCCCCGAGTCGAGCCGAGAGAATCACGATCTTCCCTCCCGCCCGTTCGCCCGGCTTCAACCGGATGCCTCCGGCGGGGGTACTCGGCTCCGGGATGATCGACGTTGCACCACGAAGGCCGTAAGTGGTTGAGCTGGAAGCCGGATCTTCCCGCCTGCCACGTCCCAGGCGAGCCCAACATCCCGACTCCCCCGGAGCAAGGCCGTCTGTGACCGTTGGCATCCCAAAGCCGAGGAATGTCTACCGGCTGAGGTACACAGTGAGAATGGCAGTGGCGCCACCGAGTGAGACCTGGCCCACATGTACACAGACCCGCATCCACGGTGTCCTGCTCGCGATTTGTCGGTCTTGATCCTCCGTCACTGAGCTGTTGCCCCTCCGGGGTGGGGCGAGGCAGACGGGAAGATCCGGCGAGAGAGGTGTGTGCGTCCGCACGGGGTTCTCAGGCCGTGCCCGATGGCTGCTCGTGCCCGCCTGCCCGTGCCCTCTTGCCCGAAGGTGAGACGATCACCGACGTTCAGGTCTTCGGCCGGCGCAGCCCATGATCGACGATCAGTCGGGACGGCGAGTGGTCACGCCTTCAGGTGCGTGTGCTGGAGCGCGCCCTGCCGTACGCCCCCCGCTACGGGGGCGCCGGTGACGGCGCACCGCGCCCTACCTCAGTGCCGTGCCAACCAGCGGCCTGCCGCCGCCCAAGCGTTACGCGGCGCTTCGGGCATATCCCCTTGCGCCGACTCGTGTTGGTCGCGCTTCGCATTCGCGATATGCAGTGCCCGAACACCCCGGCCGACGCTCACGAACAGGGCGAGCATCAAGACGGTGAACCCCAGCCGGCCCAGAACGCTCCATGGTTCGTACGGACTCACCTGGTAGTGCGCCCGAACCATCGATTCCAGGCCCAGGAGTACCGCTGCGATCCCACACATGACCGTAGGAAGAAAAAATAAGAGAGCTCGTTTGCGCATGGGATCAATTATGGGCTCTGGTTGTTTTCTCGCTAAGAGCCGCCATGTGTGTGGAGTGCTCTGACCACGGGCTCCCTGCGGCATTCTTAGGTTCGGCAGCGCTCGCTCTCACCACTAGACACCTCTCCGCGCGCCCCAGGTGATCACCCCGACAATCAACACGAAGAGCAGCCCCTGGCTCGCCCATAAGGCCCAGTCGAGTGGCCCCGTCGTGTGGGGGTCCCCGCCGTCCGTGGCCGCGAGCAGTGAGAGAATCAACGACAGCTCCGTCGCCATCACCAGGAGCATGGCCGCCGAGAACATGAGCAGACGGTTACGCGGCTCATCAGGCGCTTCCTCCGGCTCGCGCTCGTCATACTCATGCCTGCGGGCCCTGCGAAAACTTTTCACGGCCACCGCCAGTGCAAGAGCCATGCTCAGAACCGCGGCGACCAAGGCCGCCCCAGAAGAACGGTCCACGCACATGGGGGTCTGCCCCGCTCATCCACTTGAGGCCAAGGATCGCCACCGACAACAGCAGTACGCCCGCAAGTGGTTTGAACGGGCCGGGCGGTAATTTCCGGAACACACCGTGATTATGTCGATTACCCGCCCCCTCACCCAAGAGCAGCCTCCGGCGGGGGCGTTTCGGCCCCGAGATGATCGCGATCGAAAAGACCGGGAAGCCTAGGTGGCCGGGGTGGCGCCTGATCTGCCTGTCCGCTCCGCCACATCCCGGGTGAGCACCCCTTTCAGCGCCAAAGGCCGGTTCCCGGGTGGAGGTGAAGGGGGCGTGCGGGATATGCCGGGCTCTTTCGAGGTCGGCGCGCTTCTGGCCTGACGCGTGATCGGAAGAGCCGGGCGCCGGAGACACGGCCTCCCGAAGGCTTGCGCCCTACGTCATCAAATGACTACTCTGCGTAAAAGGGATCTTGAGGGCCTTCGTGCCAGCCGCCGGCACCCTGCGGGCCCACCCGTCGGGCACTCGGCGAGATGTTCGGTTCGCCCGTGAAGGGGGCTGAGCGGTGACCGGAAGGCTTCGACGTGTGATCGTCGCGTTCCTGATGGTGGCGGGCGTGACGCTGACGGTGGGGCCGGGGGCTTCCGGGGCGCCGGGTGCGGCTCCGGACTTCTCGCTGACGGTGAGCCCGCCACGGCTGGTCGTCGCCCCGGAGGAGATCGACGAGCCTCAGTCGTTCCAGGTGGCGAACAGGGGGCGGTTGCCCGTCGACGTGGTCGTCGACAGGGTGGGCTTCGCCATGGACGGGTCCGGGAAGATGCTCTTCGAGCGTGACGCACCCCGCTCGGCCGCCGGCTGGCTCAAGGTCAGGCCGGCGAGCTTCCATCTCGCCCCCGGTGCGGAGCGGGGCGTCACCGTACTGATCGACCCTCCGCCGGAGCCCGAGCACGGCGAGCACCAGGTGGCCCTGCTCTTCGTGGCCCCGGCAGGGGCCGGTGGGGGCAACATCAAGCTGAACCGGGCGATCGGAACGCCGATCTACATCACGGTTCCGGGGCCGATCGACACGTCCGTGCGCATCGGCGATCTGCGCACCTCCGGTGCCTTCTCGACGGGCGGCCCCGTCGACTTCACCACCACCGTCGACAATCTCGGGACCGTTCACCGCGACTTCCTCGGCCCCCGTGCGCTGAAGGTGGAGGTGAACGGGTACGAGGTGCCGTTTCCCGACTTCACCCTGCTCAGGGGAGACAGCAGGGACGTCACCGTCAGATGGGCGGATCCGCCGTTCATGTGCCTCTGCCATGCGACGGTGTCGGTCTCCGGGACCAACGGGACATCCCAGCGGAGCGCGACTTTCGTCATCCTTCCCCTGCGCCTCCTCGGGGCGCTGATCGTGGTGGCGCTCGTGCTGTACGTCATCGCCTGGCTGCCGCGCCGTCGTCGGGTTCGGGCGCTCGGGGCGGATCGGGCCCCGAGCGGACGCGCCGACCGCGATCGAGAGGACCTCGACCGGGCCGGCAGCGGGGTTTGAGAGTGCGGCGTGTCTCTGGGGTCATGGGCCGGCCGGGCGGCAGAGGGCGGTGGCGTCCGGGGAGGCGGGTTTCCTGCCCATGATGGGCGAACCAGCTGTTTCTCTCCGAATTCGGCCTTCCCGGGGAGCGGGTTGGGGAGGCAACCCTGTGGATTTGCCCCGCACGGGTGGCCCTTAGTCACATACTGAGACGCTAGATAAGCGGAAAGTAACCGACGAGGGGCGCGGCGGTGGCGGTAACGACTCTTCAGCGAGTCCGCACGGGGCGGGGCGGCTGCGACATCACCAGGGAGGAGGCGATCCGGTCCGACGTCGACGTCACCGTGATCGTCCCCCTGCACAACTGCCGACCCTATCTCGACAGGTGCCTGACCTCGCTGCTGATCCAGCGGGTCGCCCTGGAGGTGGTGGTCGTCGACGACGGTTCCACCGACGGCGGTGCCGCACTGCTCGATCTGTACGCCTCCTGCCACCGCGGGGTGATCCGCGTCGTCAGGCAGGAGGCCTCCGGCGGCGCGGGGCGCCCGCGCAACGTCGGCCTCTCCCACGCGCGCGGCAGGTACGTCTTCTTCTGCGACGCGGACGACTACCTCGGCCCCCAGGCGCTGGAGCGGATGCTCGCGATGGCCGACCGCAACGGCTCGGACATCGTGCTCGGGAAGATCGTCGGTCATGACCGCAAGGTGCCGATCTCGATGTTCAGGGAGAACGCCGAGCGGGTGCCGCTCGGTGACAGCGCGGTCTACAACAGCCTGAGCTGCTTCAAGCTGTTCCGCAGGGAGATGCTGGAGCGGCACGCCATCCGTTTCGACGAGACGCTTCTGGTCGGTGAGGACGTCGTCTTCACCACCCACGCCTACTGCCACGCGAACGTGATCTCGGTGGTCGCCGACTACGACTGCTACCACCTGGTCGCCCGGCCCGACGGCACCAGCATCATGCAGCGGCAGGGGAGCCGCGACCCGGTCTCCTGGCTGCGGATGATCAGGCGGCCGATCGAGTTGATGCTCGCCCACGTACGGCCGGGAGAGCTCCGCGACCACCTCCTGCGGCGGCACTTCCGGATGGACGCCTTCGGCAACCTCGGCAGGCCCTTCCTGGACGCCGGGGAGGTCGAGCGCAAGGAGATCGCCGCCGAGGTGGCCGACATGTGCGAGCGGTGGCTGACCGACGGGGTCCGTGACCGGCTCCCCGCGATCGACCGGAGCAGGATCGCCGCGCTGGAGGACATCGACCGCCTGGTGCGGCTGGCGCACATCGAGTCGGCCTCGGTCCGCAGGGAGCTCACCGCGCTCCGCTGGGAGCGGGAGGGAAGGCTGGCGATCTCCGGCAAGGTGGCACTGAGCACGCTGGAGCGGTACGACCGCCCGGAGATCGTCGGCGGTGACCTCGCCCTGGTGCTGCGGCGCCGGCACGCGGGCGCCGGCCCCTTTGACGAGGTCGTGGTCCCGGTGACGGGCGACTGTGCGGAGTTCACCGGGGTCGTCGACGTCACCGGCCTGTCCTCCGGCGTCTGGGACGTTCACGTGGGTGTCGCCTTCGAGGGCGTTCCCCGGCTCGCACGCCTGGGCTTCGACAGGGACGGACTGACCGCACTTCCGGTGCCGCCCGCGCCGCGAGTGGTCGGCGACGTCGTCGCCCTGCCGTACTTCACCCGCCCCTACGGCAACCTCAGCCTTGACATCGGCGGTCATGTGGTCGCGGTGCCGGGCAGCGCGAGGCTGGTGCGCGCCCGCTGGGCGGCGGGGCACCGGCTGGTGCTCCATGGTGAGGTCACCGTGGGCACCGCCGCTCCGGCGGCGGACGCGGTGCGTTACCTGGTCTGGCGGGAGCGCGAGTCGAGCCGGGAGCGGCGTGAGCCGGTCACGGTCGGCGAGGACGGCAGGTTCACGGCCTGGCAGGCGATGGGCCGGCTGGGGCCCGGTACCTGGGACGCCTACCTGGAGATGGACCTGGGCGGGCCGCCCGCGCGCTTCAGGATCGAGGCGGTGCCCGAGATGACCGAGCAGCCGCGCACCTGGTGGCGCGGCGCGACCCGGTGGAGCGTCAGGCCCTACGCCACGGCGGGCAAGGGGCGGCTCAGTACCGTGGTCCGCACCCTCGGCCCTCGGACCTTCGTCAGGCGCATCGTGCGTTGACGGCGTCTGGGACCGCCGCGAGCCCGGTGCCATGCGAAAGTCACCAGACCTTCGTCGGGCGTTAATGCCAGTACCTTGCAACTACAAGCCCATGGCCTAAAGTGGAGCCAAATCCGCGCTTCGGAGGCTTGTCGTGCACGTACCCGATGGCTTTTTCAACGCGGCTGTGTCGCTGTCGGCGGGGGTGGTCGCGGCTGCGGGCGTGGCCGTCTGCCTGCGCGGCGCTCGCCGTGAACTCGACGACCGCACCGCCCCCATGGCGGGCCTGGTCGCCGCCTTCGTGTTCGCCGTCCAGATGCTCAACTTCCCGGTCGCCGCGGGCACAAGCGGCCATCTCCTTGGCGGTGCGCTCGCCGCGATACTCGTCGGCCCGTATACGGCGGTGCTGTGCGTGGCGGTGGTCCTCCTCGTACAGGGGTTCTTCTTCGCCGACGGCGGCCTGACCGCGCTCGGCGTCAACATCACGCTGATGGGCGTCGTCGCGGTACTGGTCGGGTGGGGCGCCTTCCGGCTGATCACCCGGAGCGTGCGGGGCAGGGGAGCCGTGGTGGCGGCCTCGTTCGTCGCGGCGCTGGTCTCGGTGCCCGCCACGGCGCTGGCTTTCACCCTGTTGTTCTGGGTCGGCGGCACCGCGCCCATCGAGATCGGCACGGTCGCCGCGGCCATGGGCGGCGTGCACCTGCTCATCGGCATCGGGGAGGGCCTGATCACCGCGGTCACCGTCAGCACCGTCCTGGCGATCCGGCCCGACCTGGTGTACGGCGCCAGGGAGCTCGTCGCGCCGCTGGTCCTGCGCGGCGCGGGCGGCGAGGTGACCGTCACCTCGGAGTCTCCGACGTCCTCGGCGCCGGTCGCCGCGCGCCGTCGTGGCTGGTTCCTGCCCGCCGGCATCGCGGTGGCGGCGCTGCTGGCGGGCGTGGTCAGCTTCTACGCCTCCTCCTCGCCCGACGGCCTGGAGCGGGTGGCCGAGGACAAGGGTTTCAGCGGACAGGCGGCCGACCACTCGCTGGGCGAGCAGCCGCTCGCCGACTACGGGGATGTGGGCGGCATCCCGGTGGGTGTGGCCGGTCTGATCGGCGTCGGGGTGACCCTCGCCGTCGGCGGTGGGCTGTTCTTCACGGTGCGTCGCCGTGGCGAGGGCAGTGACAGGAAGGTCTCCGTCTAGTGGGGGCGGGCCACCACCATCGGCTCCACCGGCCGGGCGACACGCTCGTGCACCGGCTGCCACCCCAGTGCAAGCTGGTGGCGGTGGCCGGGTTCGCCCTGGTGGTGGTCGCCACCCCGCGCGAGTGGTTCTGGGCTTTCGGTCTGTACGCCGTGCTGCTGGCCGCCGTCGCGGTGGCCGCGCGCGTCCCGGCGGGATTCCTGCTGCGGCGGATGGTGGTCGAGGTGCCGTTCGTGGTGTTCGCGCTGGCCATCCCGTTCATCGGGTTCGGCGAGCGGGTGACGTTCATGGGACTCTCGCTCAGCGTCGCCGGTCTGTGGGCCGCCTGGAACATCCTGGCCAAGGCGACCCTGGGCGTGGCCGCGAGCGTGCTGCTCGCGGCCACCACCGAGCCACGGCTGATACTGCTGGGCGCCCAGCGCCTGAAACTGCCGCCGATGCTGGTGCAGATCGCCATGTTCATGCTCCGCTACCTGGACGTGATCCTGGAGGAGATGCGCCGGATGCGGGTGGCGCGGGAGTCACGCGGGTTCGCGGCCAGGGACGTGCGGCACATCCCGGTGATCGCCAGATCGGCGGGGGCACTGTTCATCCGCTCGTACGAGCGGGGCGAGCGGGTGCACCTGGCCATGCTCAGCCGGGGCTACACCGGCTCGATGCCGATCATCCAGGATCTGTCCGTCGCGTCGCGGCAGTGGCTCGTCGCCGGTATGTTGCCAGGTGCGGCGCTTGCCGTGCTGCTTGGGAGCTGGGGGGTCGCATGACCGCGCCGCCTTCGTTGGAGGTGAGCCGCCTGGCGTACGCGTACCCGGACGGTACGCAGGCGCTGTTCGGCGTGGACTTCCGCGTGGAGCGCGGTGAGCGGGTCGCGCTGCTCGGGCCGAACGGCGCGGGCAAGACCACACTGGTGATGCACCTCAACGGCATCCTGACCGCCGGCCACGGCACGGTGGCCGTAGCGGGGCTGCCGGTCGGGAAGGGATCGCTCAAGGAGATCCGCAGGCGGGTCGGGCTGGTCTTCCAGGACCCAGACGACCAGCTCTTCATGCCGAGCGTCCGCGAGGACGTGGCCTTCGGCCCGGCCAACCTGGGGATCACGGGCGAGGAGCTGGAGCGCCGGGTCAAGGACGCGCTGGAGCGCGTGGGCATGCTGGAGACGATCGACCGGCCGCCGCACCACCTGTCCTTCGGCCAGCGCCGCCGGGTCGCGGTGGCGACGGTGCTGGCCATGGAGCCGGAGATCCTGGTGCTCGACGAGCCGTCGTCCAACCTGGACCCGGCCTCCAGGCGAGAACTCGCCGAGATCCTCAGGGGGCTCGACGTGACGGTCCTGATGGTCACCCACGACCTGCCCTACGCGCTGGAGCTGTGCGAGCGCTCGCTCATCCTCTCCGGAGGGGTCATCGCCGCGGACGGGCCGACCCGTAAGATCCTCGCCGATGCCGACCTGCTCGCCGCCCACCGGCTCGAACTGCCCTACGGTTTCGCGGCCTCCTGACCCCGGGACGTCTTGGCTGCAGATTCCTGTGAAGAGTCGTGCACGACCTCGCGTGCCGTGGTGGCGAAGTAAAGTGGGTCTGCCCTGGGCGCGAGGAGGACTGATGAAGCTACGGCTGGCTCGCCGCGCGATCGGCGACGCCGTGGTGGTGGCTGTCGAGGGCGAACTCGACCTGTTCACCGCTCCCTTCCTGCGGGACGAGGTCCGTGACGCGATCAAGCTGGACGGTGCGCGACTGGTTCTCGACCTCACCGACCTGTCCTTCATGGACTCCAGCGGGTTGTCGGTGCTGATCGAGGCGTGGCGGCTGGCCACGAGCGGCGGCGGTGGGGTCTGCCTGGCCGCTCCCCAGGCGCCGGTGGCCCGGATCCTCCGCACGACGGGGCTCGACCGGCGGATCAAGGTCTATCCCGACGTGAGCACTGCCGTCGGAGAGATCTAGGCTCCCCTCCGCGGATCTCGCCATGACCGGCCGGAAGCGCCGAAGGGGGCCATGGCCTGGCATCGGAGAGATTTAACCCACCCCGAGTAGAACTTCATTCGGTCCGCGGGTTAAAGTCCGCTCATGGACTTGAACGGAGCAGCAGCAATCATCTCGGGCGGTGCCAGCGGTCTCGGCGAGGCCACGGCCCGCGACCTCGCCGCGCACGGCGTCACCGTCGTCATCGCCGACCTCAACGAGGAGCGTGGCAAGCCCCTTGCCGACGAGCTCGGCGGCGTCTTCGTCAAGACCGACGTGTCGGACGAGGCGCAGGTGCAGGCGGCCGTGGACGCGGCCGTGGCGACCGGCAAGCCGCTGCGCGTCGTGGTGAACAGTGCGGGCATCGGCTGGGCCAGCCGGACCGTGGGGCGCGACGGCTCACCCCACGACCTGGCCCCCTACCGCAAGGTCATCGAGGTCAACCTGATCGGCACCTTCAACCTCATGCGCATCGGCGCCGCGGCGATCGCGAAGACGGAGCCGGTCGACGCGGACGGCCAGCGCGGAGTAGTGATCAACACCGCCTCGGTGGCGGCGCTGGAGGGGCAGACCGGCCAGGTCGCCTACTCGGCGTCCAAGGGCGGCATCGTCGGCATGACCCTCCCGGCCGCGCGTGACCTCGCCGCCGTCGGCGTGCGCGTCAACACCATCTGCCCGGGCATCATCGACACCCCGATCTACGGCTTCTCGCCCAACGCCGAGGAGTTCAAGGCCAAGCTCGTGGCCCCGGTGGTCTTCCCCAAGCGGATGGGGCTGGCCTCGGAGTTCGCGCACCTGGTCCGCTCGCTGATCGAGAACGACTACATGAACGCCGAGACGATCCGTTTCGACGGCGGTATCCGCTTCCAGCCCAAGTAGGAGTCACCCGGTGTCTGACGAGGTTCTGGTCGAGGTGGACGACGGCGTGGCCGTCATCACGATCAACCGTCCCAAGGCCAGGAACGCCATCAACGGCAAGGTCGCCAGGGGCGTCGCCGCCGCGCTGGACGAATTGGAGGAGCGCAAGGACGTGGCCGCCTACGTCCTTACCGGCGCCGGCGGCACGTTCTGCTCGGGCATGGACCTGAAGAGTTTCGTGACCGGGGACTTCCCGGTCGTGGAGGGCAGGGGATTCGGCGGGGTGGTCGAGACGCCGCCGAAGAAGCCGCTCATCGCCGCCGTCGAGGGTTACGCCCTGGCCGGAGGCTGCGAGCTGGCGCTGGCCTGCGACATCATCATCGCCTCCGAGGAGGCCAAGTTCGGGCTGCCCGAGCCCAAGCGCGGGCTGGTCGCGGGGGCGGGTGGCGTGATGCGGCTGCCACGCCGCATTCCGTACCACATCGCCATGGAGATCGCTCTGACCGGCGACCACTTCCCGGCCTCCCGGCTGTACGAGGTCGGCCTGGTCAACCACATCACGCCGGTGGGTGAGACGCTGGCCAAGGCCGTCGAGCTCGCGAAGCGGATCGCGGCCAACGCCCCGATGGCGCTCGCCGCGACCAAGCGCGTGATCGTCGAGTCCGCGGACTGGAGCCTCGACGAGATGTTCAAGAAGCAGGGCGAGATCATCAATCCGGTGTTCGGTTCCAAGGACGCCATGGAGGGTGCGGTGGCCTTCGCCGAGAAGCGCGCCCCCCAGTGGAAGGGTGAGTAGACCCCTTTCGGATTCCGGAGGGAAATCGCGAGCCGGGTGTGATCGATGGATCACACCCGGCGCGTTCATGGCCGGGAATGCGTACGGTAAAGGTGTGGGCAGGTGCGGCGGGGGCACTTGACATCCACGACACCGCTCCAAGGCCAGGAGAGTGAATGAACGACTACGCGACCGGAATGACCCCCACCGGCCGATCCTCCGGCGACCTCCTGAAGCGCAGGGCGGGAAACCTGGCGGCGGGCGCGCTGGGCGCCGCGATCATCAACGTCCTCCTGGTCGGCGTCATGTGGGTGGTCGAGATCGTCGACTACGTGCTGCCGGGGGAGGGAACGCTCGACGTCTACGGCATCCGGTCCTGGGACCCGGAGAGTCTGGGCGGCATCCTCCTCGCCCCCTTCCTGCACGGCGGCTTCGGCCACCTGATGGCCAACTCGCTGCCCCTGCTGATCCTCGGCTTCCTCGCCGCGCTGCGGGGGATCGGCCGCTACCTGGCCGCGAGCCTGATCATCGTCCTGGTCAGCGGCCTGGGCATCTGGTTCGTCAACGAGCCGAGGGTCCTCACGGTCGGTGCCAGCGGCCTGGTCTTCGGCTACTTCGGCTTCGTCGTCGCCCGGGGCCTGTTCGACCGCCGCGCCCTCGACATCGTGATCGGCGTCGGCGTGGCGATCACCTACTACTCGATCATCTGGGGGGTGCTCCCCGGGGAGGCGGGTATCTCCTGGCAGGGGCACCTGTTCGGCCTGATCGGCGGCGTCATCGCGGCCTGGGTGCTGCGCCGCAAGCGCCCGCGGGACGTCTCTCCCGCCTACTGAGCCTCCGAACTCCTTCGCCCTGGTCGCCGCACGTCGTCGCCGTCCTTTCTGCCCGCCGAGTCCCGCCGTACGCCGTCCTCCGCGCCGCGCGGGCTGGCAGCCACCCGGCTGGCTATTGGGGTTTCGCCCAGAGATAGGTGCTGTGCGGGGCTGTAAGGGCTCTGTAGGGCTTTGTAATGCTGCGGGAATGTTCGGGGTCAGATGAGATGGTGTGCGCGCTCCAGGGACGAATAGCGGCGATCTGGTAAGAGGGTCGACATTCACCAGCTATGGCCGCATCGATGGATTTAAGTAACAATATGACCAAATTTCATGTGTGACCCTGCCTGGCTGCGTGCCCGTACATGTTCTCCAGGGCCATCCGCTGCCGGGCGCGACCCTCGAAAGGTGGCCGCGGGTGAACCTGGGATCCCTGGAACGCGCGATCATGGACGTGCTGTGGGGCTGCAAGCAACCACTGCTGGTCCGCCAGGTGCAGGACATGCTGAACCAGGACGCGGAACGGAGCCTGGCCTACACCACGGTGCAGACCGTCGCCGAGCGTCTCGTCAGGAAGGGCCTGTTGGAGAGGGCACCCGTGCGCAACGCCTTCCGCTACACCGCCAGCCGCTCCAGGGACGAGCACGTGGCGGGGCTGATGCTCGCGGCCCTGGCGGGCAGCCCGGACCGGGCCCCCGTGCTCTCGCGGTTCGCGGAGGGAGTGGATCCGGACGACGCCCTGCGCCTGCTGCACGAACTGGCCCGGCGCGCGGGGGAGCAGGCGTTCACTCCGGGGGCGGGCGGGCCGCCGGGCGCCTAGGTTCCCGCGCGGGACCGGAGGTCTCACCGGACGAATCCTGGCGGTGCCTGCTACCAGGCCCGGCACCGCCAGGGAACGGGACTACAGGCGCTCGACCACGTAGTCGACGCAGGTGGTCAGGGCCTCGATGTCGTCGGGGTCGATGGCCGGGAACATCGCGACGCGCAACTGGTTGCGGCCGAGCTTGCGGTAGGGCTCGGTGTCGACGATGCCGTTGGCGCGCAGGACCTTGGCGATCGCGGAGGCGTCGACGTCATCGGAGAAGTCGATCGTGCCGACCACGTTGGAGCGGAACTCCGGACCCGCGAACGGGGTGGTGTAGGAGGTCTTCTCCGCCCAGGTGTAGAGGCGCCGGGCCGACTCGGCGCTGCGAGCGGTCGTCCAGGCCAGGCCGCCGTTGCCGTTCATCCACTCGATCTGCTCGGCGAGCAGGAAGAGCGTGGCGACCGCCGGGGTGTTGTACGTCTGGTCCTTGGAGGAGTTGTCGATGGCCACCGGCAGGCTGAAGAAGTCGGGGACGTAGCGCCCGCTTGAGGCGATCTCGTCGACCCTGGCCAGCGCGGCCGGGGACATCAGGGCGATCCAGAGGCCGCCGTCGGAGGCGAAGCTCTTCTGCGGGGCGAAGTAGTAGACGTCGAACTCGCTCGCCTCGACCGGCAGGCCACCGGCGCCGGAGGTGGCGTCGACGAGCACGAGCGAGCCCTCCTCGCCCACCCGCCTGATCGGCATCGCGACGCCGGTCGAGGTCTCGTTGTGGGTGAGCGCGTAGACGTCGACGCCCTCCTCCAGCCTGGCCTCGGGGTGGCTGCCGACCTCCGACTTGATCACGGTCGGGTCGCCCAGCCACGGGGCCTTGGCCGCCACGGAGGCGAACTTGGAGGAGAACTCGCCGAAGTTCAGGTGCTGCGACCTGTCGCGGATCAGCCCGAAGGCGGCGATGTCCCAGAACGCGGTGGTGCCGCCGTTGCCCAGGACGACCTCGTACCCCTCGGGGAGGGAGAACAGCTCGGACAGCCCCGCGCGGACACGCCCGACGAGCGACTTCACCGGCTTCTGGCGGTGAGAGGTGCCCAGGAGGCTGGAGCCGGAGGCGGCGAGAGCCGAGAGCTGCTCGGGGCGCACCTTCGAGGGCCCGCAGCCGAAACGGCCGTCGGCGGGCTTGATGTCAGAGGGAATCACGATGTCAGCCACGTGACCAGCCTACTGAGCCCGCGGATCGATCCAGGACGAGGTCCGGATTCTGAGACGAGACGTGGGATGGTTTTGAGCCGGGCGAGGTGATCGCGGGGGCGGGAAACCGGATGACGGCCGGTGGGAGAGCGGGGCACGAGGGCTTCGAAGAGCCGGGAACGGCAACGGCTGTCGCGCGAGACGTCCACGCGACAGCCGTACGAGACGGGAATTCAGAAGGAGCTGACGGCCTCGGCGGCGCCGGGGACGTCGTGGACCGAGCGCTGAGGGGGACCCACGTAGTCGGCGCTGGGGCGGACAAGCCTGCCCGTGCGCTTCTGCTCCAGGATGTGCGCGGCCCAGCCCGCGGTGCGGGCGCAGGTGAACATGGAGGTGAACATGGATGAGGGAACCTGGGCGAAGTCCAGGATGACCGCCGCCCAGTACTCGACGTTGGTGGCGAGCACCCGGTCGGGCTTGCGGGCGTGCAACTCCTCCAGCGCGGCCTTCTCCAGCGCCGCGGCGACCTCGTAACGCGGTGCGTCGAGCTCCTTGGCGGTGCGGCGAAGCACTCGTGCCCGGGGGTCCTCGGCACGGTAGACGCGATGACCGAAGCCCATGAGACGCTGGCCCTTGTCGAGCTCCGACTGCACGTACTTCTTGGCGTCGCCGACCTGCTCGACACCCTCGATCATGTGCAGCACGCGCGCGGGCGCACCGCCGTGGAGCGGGCCGGACATGGCGCCGACCGCACCGCTCAGCGCCGCGGCGACATCGGCTCCGGTGGAGGCGATGACCCGGGCGGTGAAGGTGGAGGCGTTCATGCCGTGCTCGGCGGCGGACGTCCAGTAGGCGTCGATGGCCTTGACGTGCCTGGGGTCGGGGTCGCCCTGCCAGCGGATCATGAACCGCTCGACGATGCTCCTGCCCTTGTCGACCTCGCTCTGGGGGACCATCGGCTTCCCGAGACCGCGCGAGGACTGGGCGACGAAGCTCAGGGCCGTGACGCTGGCCTGCGCCAGGTTGGCACGGGCCTCCTTGTCGTCGATGTCGAGCAGCGGCTTGAAACCGTACGCGGGGGCCAGCATGGCCAGCGCGCTCTGCACGTCGACGCGGATGTCACCGGAGTGGACAGGAATGGGGTAGGGCTCGGCCGGGGACAGACCCGGCTGGAACTCGTTGTCGACAAGCAGGCCCCACACGTTCCCGAAGGAGACGCGACCGACCAGCTCTTCGATGTCAACGCCCCGATAGCGGAGGGCGCCCCCTTCTTTGTCCGGTTCCGCGATCTCAGTCTCGAAAGCTACTACGCCTTCGAGCCCGGGTTTGAAGTCGGACATTTTCGGCCGCCTCCCTTTCTTGAAGTCAAAGCCTTGATGTCGAGATACCGGCGGGTCATATTCAACCCCCTGAGCCGGGGCAGCCTGCCGCCGGACCCACCAAAGCGGGATCGCCGCAGGTGGGGGGCGCTGAGCGGGCTTCCGGCTCGGCACGGGAGAATACCTTCCCGTGGATGCCGCATCGCGACCGCCCTCGATGGCGGGACTTCGTCGCACGTACCAGGGACTGCCTCTCCTCGAGGAGGACCTCGCACCCGACCCCGTGTCGCAGTTCGCCGCCTGGTTCGGCGACGCCGTGGACGCCGGGCTTCCCGAGCCGAACGCGACGGTGCTGGCGACCGCCTCGGCGGGGGGCCGGCCGACGGCCAGGACCGTACTGCTCAAGGGTTATGACGAGAACGGGTTCGTCTTCTACACCAACTACGAGTCGCGCAAGGGGCGTGACATGGCGGAGAACCCGAGGGCCGCCCTGCTGTTCCCCTGGCACTCCATCCGCCGCCAGGTACGGGTGGAGGGGGCGGTGGTACGGCTGCCGCGCGAGGAGTCGGCCGCCTACTTCAGGTCCAGGCCCTACGGGTCGCGGATCGGCGCCTGGGCCTCGCGGCAGTCCGCGGTCGTGCACTCCAGGGACGAGTTGGACGCCCGCTACGAGGAGTTGTCGGAGCGTTGGCCGGAGGATCCGCCGATCCCGGACTTCTGGGGTGGACTGCGCGTGGTGCCGGCCGAGGTGGAGTTCTGGCAGGGCCGCACAGACCGTATGCATGACCGCCTCCGTTACCGGCGCTCCGGCGCCGGTTGGATCATCGAACGCCTGGCCCCATGACACCCTGCCCCCTCTTTGCTGATATATCCAGGTATGTCCGGTAGAGAGGGAGTGGTGTGGGGTTCGGAAATTTCGTCCGCAGGCACGCGGCCGACACACGCCCGCTCGGCATCCCCGCTTACCGGCGGCTCTGGGCCGGTCAGGGTGTGTCGTTCATCGGCTTCCAGCTCACCTCGGTGGCCGTCAGCGCCCAGATCTACGACATCACGGAGTCGTCCTTCTGGGTCGGCATGCTCGGCCCCGCCAACCTGATCCCCCTGGTCGTCTTCGGGCTCTGGGGCGGCGCGATCGCCGACGCCGTCGACCGGCGCCGGCTCCTCATCATCGGTGCGCTGATCGCCTGGTCGGGGACGCTCGCGCTCCTGGTCCAGGCGGCCCTCGGGTCGACGAGCGTCGGCCTGTTGCTGGCCACCGTGGCCCTGCACGCCACAGGTTTCGCCATCACGGGCCCGACCAGGGGGGCCATCATCCCCAGGCTGGTCCCGGCCGACCTGATCCCGGCGGCCAACACCCTCAACTTCCTGGTGAGCGGCCTCGGCACCGTCGTCGGGCCGTTGATCGGCGGGGTCGTGCTCGCCCAGAGCGGTTTCGCCGCCGCCTACCTGATCGACGCGCTGCTGTTCGGCGCGGGCTTCTACGCCGCGGTGAGACTGCCGAGACTCGAACCGGTCGGCGAGGTGACGCGCCCAGGCCTGCGGTCGGTCCTGGACGGCCTGCGTTACGTCTGCGGGCACCCGGTGGTGCTGATGTCGTTTGTCGTCGATCTCATCGCCATGGCGTTCGCACTGCCCAGGGCGCTGTTTCCGGAGGTCGTGGCCGAGAGGTTCGGTGGTTCGCTGGTCGCGTTCGGCTGGCTGTCGGCCAGCATCGCCATCGGCTCGGTGCTCGGCGGGGTGCTGTCGGGCTGGGTGGGGCGGGTCCGGCGTCAGGGAATGGCGCTCACGTACGTGATCGCGGCCTGGGGGCTCACCGTCGCCGCGGCCGGACTCGCGGACCAGTTGTGGCTGATGGTCGCGCTGCTCGCGTTCGGCGGGGCCGCCGACCTGGTCTCCGCGGTGTGGCGGCAGACGATCCTGCAGACCCACGCGCCCGATGACATGCGCGGGAGGATGCAAGGCGTCTTCATGGTGGTGGTCGCGGGAGGCCCCAGACTGGGGGATCTCCGGGCCGGGGCCACCGCCTCGTGGTTCGGGGCCACGGGGGCCTGGGTGGGCGGTGGGATCGCCTGCGCGGTGGCCGTGGTCGCGGTGGGGCTGGCCATCCCGGCCTTCAGAAAATATCAACCGGTCGCGAGTAGTGTTTGAGCAGCTAGGGAAGGATTCGGCGGCCCCCGGTGTTGCTGTCCTTTGCCATCACGAGCCGTTCTCCCAATAGGGTCGTGTCTTCGAACTTCCAAGGTCCCGCGCCGCCCTCCCGGGAACACCGCGCGATGGACGTAGCATCGAGAGAGGACGGGAGGAACCTTGACCGCACACGGCTTGATCGACACAACGGAGATGTACCTTCGTACGATCTTCGAGCTGGAGGAGGAGGGCATCGTCCCCCTGCGCGCGCGTATCGCGGAGCGGCTCCAGCAGAGTGGTCCCACAGTCAGCCAGACGGTCGCCAGGATGGAGCGCGACGGTCTGGTTCGCGTCGAGGGCGACCGGCACCTGACCATGACCGATCTGGGACGTACTCTCGCGACCCGCGTCATGCGCAAGCACCGTCTCGCCGAGTGTCTGCTCACCCAGGTCATCGGCCTGCCCTGGGAGGATGTGCACATCGAGGCGTGCCGCTGGGAGCACGTCATGTCCGAATCGGTGGAGGCGAGGCTGGTCAGCCTGCTCAACAACCCCACGGAGGACCCGCACGGCAACCCGATCCCCGGCCTGGAGGAACTCGGCGTCCCGGGCGTTCCCGACGGGCGGTCGGAGTCGCTGCCGTCGATGGCCGCGATGGCCGGACCCAGAGATATACCCGTTGTCGTGCGGCGAATTAGCGAACAAGTGCAAAGCGATCCGGCTGTGATGCTTAAACTCAAGCAAGTTGGGATACAACCCGGACGCGAGGTAACGCTCGCGGTGAGCGACGACGGTGTGCGGGTGACAGGTGACGACGAGGCGGACAATTTTCTTGCGGATCTCCCGCGAGAGATTGCCGCGCACGTTTTCGTCTCCACACGCTGACCGAGGCCCCTTAGCTCGGTTGGATCCCGTTCGGGAGTCCCTCCGCTCCCAGGCCGAGACTGCAGGAGCAACCGTGGTTCGCTTTGCACACACCCGCCCACGAGGGGCGGTCACCGGATGAAGCGGTGGGGGGATGTTTCCCAAGATGCCGCTGATCACCTTACGGCCGGCTCCGTCCTAGATCATGCTGAGATGGCGGTGGTGGTCACCGACAGGTTCAGCAACCTGCTCTACTGGAACCCTTTCGCGGAAAGGCTTTTCGGGCGACCGGGCACATCGGGACCACGTGACCGGTCCCTCTCCCTGGGCATCATGGAGAAGGACCATCCGCTGGCCGTCGAGCTCTCCAAGCACGTCCTCAAGGGCGGTGTCTGGGAGGGCACGTTCGACGTCAGGCGCGGCGACGGGACGATCATCTACGTACGGGCCCAGGCCGTGCCGCTGCGTCACCCCTCGGGAGCGGTGACGGGCATCGTCATCACCGCTCGTGAGGCGATGCGCAGCAACGAGCGGGAGAAGGACCGGTTCGGCCTGCTGGAGCGGATCGGCGAGCGTCTCGCCGGATCGCTCTACGTCGAGGAGACGCTCAAGCGCGTCGCCGAGATGCTCGTCCCGCAGTTCGCCGACCACTGCTTCATCGAGCTGATGGAGGAGGGGCGGCTGACCCGCAGGGTCTCCACACACGTCCAGGGGTGGAGCCCGCCGCCCAACACCTGGGCGCCGATCGGGGCGGAGATCCGCTACCCGGCGGGACACTACGCCGACATCGCGCTGCGCCGCCAGGAGACGATCCTGGTCGAGGACTTCTCCCAGACCAACTACCCCAGCCCCGGCGAGGCCAACACCCGCCTGGCCGCCGAGATCGGCATGACCTCGGCCATCGTGGCGCCGCTCTGCGTGCGAGGTGAGACCCTCGGGCTGATGTACCTGGGGCTGTCCAACCTGACCGACCGGCGTAGCCCGCACTACGACGCCTTCGACCGTGACTTCGTGGGGGCGATCGCCACCAGGGTCGCCCTCGCCGTCGACAACGCGCTGCTGTTCGAGGAGGAACGGCACACGGCGGAGTCCTTCCAGAAGCACCTTCTTCCCCGCGCGCTACCGCAGCTCGACGGGCTGGAGATCGCGGTCCGCTACTTTCCCGCCGCACCCCTGGCCAGCCACGGGCAGGGCATCCAGACCCAGGTCGGCGGCGACTGGTACGACGTCATCCCGCTCTCGGCGGGCCGGGTCGGCATCGTCATCGGCGACGTCGAGGGCCGGGGCGCCAAGGCCGCGGCGGTCATGGGGCAGCTGCGGGCGGCGCTGCGGGCCTTCGCCCAGGACGACAAACCGCCCGCGGAGATCCTCGCCAGGCTCGACGAGTGGACGCGCATCATCGCCACCCCCGAGCAGGACGAGAGCGGCGCCGACATCAGCATCCCACCCATCGTCACCTGCCAGTATCTGGTGTACGACGCCTGGTCGCGGCAGCTGTCGTTCGCCAACGCCGGTCACGCCCCCCCGCTGCTGCTCATCGGCGACACCTGCACCGAACTCGACATCCACGAGGTCGGCCAGCCGCTGGGAGTCCGGGCCAAGGGCATGCACGCGGACCTGGTCTACAAGGAGGAGACGCGGACACTGCCCCCCGGGGCCGCGCTGCTCCTCTACACCGACGGGCTCGTCGACCGCCGCCCCATCCGCGACGCGGACGGCAGGCCGCCCAGCGTCGAGGAGACGCTGGGGCAGCTCTGCGAGAGGCTCATCGAGATCAGCGACACCTCCGTCGAGCGCATCGCCGACGCCGCCACCGTCGCGGTGCCCGGCGAGATCGACGATGACATGGCCATTCTCGTGCTCAGGTCCGCCCCCGAGGACCTGGCCGTCGAGGAGCGCACCTTCCCGGCCCAGCCGATCATGGTGGGTGAGGCGCGCCGGATGGCCTCGGAGGCGTTCATCGGCTGGAACGTCCCCGAGGAGCGCGCCGAGCTCGCCTGTCTGCTGGTCTCCGAGGTCGTCACCAACGTCGTGCTGCACGCCGCCAGCGCCAGTGTCCCGCGCAGGGAGCTGACGATGGACGGCCCTCCGCTGTCGTTCGACGAGTCCTGGGACATCCCCGGCTTCGAAGACGAGATCGTCAATGAGAAGGAGTTCACCCTACGGCTGCGCCGGGGCGGAGAGTCCGTCTGGGTCGAGGTCTTCGACCAGGACCTCCGGCTGCCGCGCATCCGCAGCGCGGGGGAGAACGACGAGGGTGGCCGGGGCCTCTATCTCGTCGACCAGCTCGCCAAGCGCTGGGGCTCCCGCCCCACCAAGGAAGGCAAGGCCGTCTGGTTCGAGATCCCCACCAGGTCGCGCTGAACGGCACGTGGCAGAGCTGGAACAACTGTCCGATCGGTGGTTGACTCGGAACATGGAGCTGGCGTTCGAACGGCGTGGGACGGGCTCGCCCCTGGTCCTGCTGCACGGCATCGGGCATCACTGGCAGGCATGGTTGCCGGTGCTCGACCGGCTCGCCGCCGAGCGAGACGTGATCGCCGTCGACTTTCCCGGCTTCGGGGTGTCACCGCCGCTGCCGTCCGGCACGCCGTATACGGCGGAAAGCCTGGCGGACGCGATCGAGTCCTTCTGCGGGATGCTCGGCCTGCGCGACCCGCATGTGGCGGGAAACTCCCTGGGCGGTTACGTCGCCCTCGAACTGGCCGCGCGCGCCGCGGTCCGCTCGGCCACCGCGCTCTCTCCCGCCGGGTTCTGGAACCGTAGCGAGCTCGCGTACGCGCGAGCCGTCCTGCGGATCGCCAGGGCCGCCGCCCGTGACCTTTCCCCCGAACGGGCGCTGGCCCACGCGGAAGACCCGCTGATCCGCGGCCTCTCCCTGAGTCTTCTGGTCGCCCACCCCGCCAGGCTCTCCCCTGAGGCGCAACTCGCCGCTCTCCAGGCGCTCAAGGACGCCTCGGGGTTCGACGAGACCCTCGCCTCGTTCGCGGGACTGATGCCTCCCGCGCCGCCGAAGGTGCCGGTCACGATCGCCTGGGGCGAGCACGACAGGCTGCTTTTGCGCCGGCAGGCGGTAAGGGCCGCCAAATGGTCGGGGCAGCGGGTGAAACTGCTCAAGGGGTGCGGGCATGTGCCGATGACCGACGATCCCGAGCTGGTCGCGAGGGTGCTGCTGGAGGCGTCCGCCTAGGGCGGGATGCCGACCTGTGCCTAGCGGAACGACTGTCCCCAGATGGCCAGCATCGCGATGACGAACACCACCATGACACCGGCGTACGCGACAGGGCCGAGCCGGAAGGCGCGCCGTACCCGATTCAGGCCCCAGGCGAACAGGAACGCCAGGAAGATCAGCAGAATCAGCCCGCTGTCCATCGTCACCCCCTCGGGAAGTCTCCGTTGACCAGTATGCGTCGACGGAGCCGTTTCCGGGGCGGGTAAACGCGATCCGGAACCCGTGAGATCGTTACGTTTCGTGAACAGGACATCGAAGGTAACGCGTGCCCTGCTGATGGCAGCCCTGGCCATAGGTCTCTCCGCATGTTCGGACGCGGGCGGTACGTCCGGCGCTTCGGTGACCGCGACCGTCACCGTGACCGCCTCCGTCACTCCATCCCCCGAGGTCTCCGCGGTTCCGTCGCCTCCCGCCTCCGCCTCACCGACGGAGCTTTCCACGCCGCCTCCCATATCGTCGCCGTCGGCGAGCGTGCCGGGAGGCCGGGGCATCGATGACACGGTACGGGGGCGGATAGCCCTGCGAGGAGCGGACTCGATCACGGTGATCTCCGCCAGTGACCAGGGGGTGAAAGCCCTCCTGGTGCCCTACACGGTCGTGCTCGACGCACAGGGGCTGATCTGCACGGAAGGGAAGGCCCCGCACAGCTGCTCCGTGGAGCAACTGCGGAAGGCTCTCGGCAAGGGTGACGTCCTCCTCGCCGAAGTGACGATCAAGGACGGGGTGGCCGTCCAGATCCAGGAGATCACCCAGGGGTGACGGCGCCGGCCGGCCGATCACGGGAGCCCGCTGTCCCGCCGTCGCGAGGGCGGCGGTTCTCCCGTGTGGTGGCCGGGGCGGGTCAGAAGCCGAAGGAACGGCCGATGATCTCTTTCATGATCTCGGTGGTGCCGCCGTAGATGGTCTGGACACGGCTGTCGATCCAGGCCTTGGCCACGGGGTACTCCATCATGTAGCCGTAGCCGCCGTGCAGCTGCAGGCAGCGGTCGATGACCTTGGTCTGCAGCTCCGTGGTCCACCACTTCGCCTTGGCCGCGTCCACCGCGGTGAGTTCCCCGGCGTTGAGTGCCCGGATGCATTTGTCCACGTAGTGGCGGGCGATCTCCACCTCGGTGTCCAGCTCCGCCAGGACGAATCTGGTGTTCTGGAAGCTGCCGATGTTGCGGCCGAAGGCCGTGCGGCTCTTGCAGTACTCGATGGTCGCCCGCAGGACCGTCTCCGCCGCCGCCACCGCCATCACCGCGATCGACAGGCGCTCCTGCGGCAGGTTGGCCATGAGCTGGAAGAAGCCCTGTCCCTCCTGCGGGCCCAGCAGGTTGGCCGCGGGGACCCGGACGTTGTCGAAGAACAGCTCCGCCGTGTCCTGGGCGTGCATGCCGATCTTCTCCAGGTTGCGGCCCCGGGTGAAGCCCTCCATGCCCCGTTCGACGACCAGCAGCGAGATCCCCCGGGCGCCCGCCTCCGGGTCGGTCTTCGCGACCACGACGACCAGGTCGGAGTTGATGCCGTTGGTGATGAAGGTCTTCTGGCCGTTGACCACGTAGTGGTCGCCCTCGCGCACGGCGGTCGTCCTGATGCCCTGCAGGTCGCTACCCGCGCCGGGCTCGCTCATCGCGACCGCCGTGATGAGCTCGCCGCTGGCGAACCCGGGCAGCCAGCGCGCCTTCTGCTCGTCGTTGGTGAGGTCCACGAAGTACGGCGCCATGACGTCGTTGTGCAGCGAGAACCCCAGGCCGGACGCGCCTGTCGAGATGACCTCCTCGGAGATCACGGCGTTGTAGCGGAAGTCGGTGATCCCCGCCCCGCCGAACTCCTCGGGTACCCCGAAGCCGAACATGCCGATCTCTCCGGCCTTCTTCCACACCTCGCGGGGGACGATGCCGTCCTTCTCCCACTGGGCATGATGGGGCGCCACCTCGCGGGCCAGGAACTCGCGTACTGTCTCTCGGAAGAGCTGGTGCTCCTCGTCGAAGAGGTCTCGCTGCATTGTGTGCCTCCTAGGGGTCCGTGACACAGAATACGATTCTGTTACTCCGGGGTACACCCGGCCGGGGGGCGCTAGTGCGGCTTGCGGTGGTTTGTGGACTTACATCCAGATCACAAGTGCGCCACGGTCTCCGTACGTACCCGATTTCTCGCTGCGCTGAAGATGGTTCAAACCGTACGATCTACCCTCGGTGTGCTATGGCTACGCCCGTTGACGGCAGCCTTTGTGATCGGAGTATGTAGTGGTTCGGTGGCGATCTGGGCTCCGTAGATCTCTCGCGGTTTCGGCCCTGTGCCTTGTCAGTGGCGCACTGGTCGCGCTGCCCTCCGGCGCGGCCGGTGCCAGCAACGCCGAACTCGTGATCGACTACGCGTGCACCGGAGGGATCGCGCTGAACAACAGCACGGTCAACCTCCGGACGAAGGTGTCGATCCCCACGACGCTCAAGGTCGGCGAGCCGCTCAACATCGGCTGGAAGCTCGGCTACAAGCAGGATCCGACCCGGTTCGGTTCACCTGACTACTTCGCCCCCGGCGCCAAGGTCCTGGTCACCGGGAACGTCCAGCTCTCCGGCAGCTGGGTCGGTGTCCTCCAGCCGGTCGGAAGCGTGGACCAGCCCAACCAGCTCCAGCCGGGCAGCATTCTGCGGCTTCCCGAGGGGATCTCCGATTCCGCCCACACCGACAGGGCCGGGACGCTCAAGGTCAGCCCCAGGAAGTTGTTCGTGGACTTCATACCGCCGGCCGGCGAGGTCATGGTCAACGACGACGACCCTCGGGTGGGTTACCACGCGGCGGCCGACTGGGAGGATGTGAACGACGAGAATCAGAACATCGGCGACTACGGCCGCGACCTCCACCGTACGAACAAGGTGAACTCCTTCGCCTCCTTCACGTTCACCGGCACCGGGATCGAGTACGTCGCCCGGCGCAGCAAGGACGCGGGAAAGGTCGGGTTCAGGATCGACGGCCAGGACGCCACACCGTCCTTCGTCGACGCCTCGAAGAATCCCGACGGCACGCCGACGAACGCCGCCCACGAGGGTGGGCTCACGCTGTGGAGGTTCAACGGCCTCAAGTACGGCGAGCACACCATCGAGGTCAAGAACCTGGAGGACGGCAAGTGGGCACAGCTCGACGCCTTCCGGGTGATCACCAGGGAGCTGCAGAACCCGCCGAACGAGTACCGGGCCACGTGCTCGCTCGTCAGCGAGCCGGTCTCGGTGGACGTCACGATCTCCGAGGCGGGCGGGTCACAGTCGCCTGACCCGACGGGCACGGGGACCGGATCGCCGAGCCCCACGGTCACGCCGACGACTCCGACCCCCACTCCCACCAACACCCACACCGGCACATCGACCCCCACCCACACCGGCACGACGACTCCTCCGGTGAACGGGGTCAACAGCACGAGCACCAGCACGACCACCTCGACGCCCAAGCCGACCTTGACCGTGACCGCCACCGTCACCCCCACCCGGCCCACGCCGACCGCGCCGCAGGTAATCATCACGCCCAGCGGTGGGGCCCAGACCGGTGAGGCGCCACAGGGGAGCTCCGGCCTGGGGCTTCTCGGCGCGGGAACGGTGATGGTGACCGGTAGCGCGCTGGGCGGCGTGGCCTTGATGAGGCGGCGGGCGGCACACGCGCGCGGCCAGAGGGACAGCTGAAGGAGGCGCCGGATGTACCAAGGACCTGTGCAGGGCGGTCCCGGCCCCTATCCCGGCGGCGGCCCGGCGGCCAAGCCCAAGGGGAACATGCTGATGGCCGGGCTCCTGGTGGCCGGGTCGCTCGGCGGGGTGGCCGCGATCATGGCGGGGCTGCTCGCGTACCTCTCACCGGCGCCGGAGGATCCGGGCTATGGGCTGTCCGAGCCGCAGGCGGCGGTCAGCACCCTGCAGGAACAGCCGGGCGCGCAGCCGGGCACCGGGGAGCAGGTCGCCGAGCAGCAGCCCGCGGGGGTGTTGCCGTCAGCGGTGGGACCGGGCGGGCTGGGCGTCCCGCTGACGGCCGCCGCGCCCACGGCGCCGCCGCCGTTGCCGGTGGTCCAGCCTCCGGCGCCGTTGAAGAGTGACGGGGTGAAGCCCAGGCGGCTGGCCATCCCGAAGATCGGCGTGCTGGCCCCGCTGATGGCGCTCGGCGTCGACTCCAAGCGGGAGATCCAGACTCCTCCGCTGAGCAAGCCCAACCAGGCGGGTTGGTACAAGTACGGCCCCATCCCCGGGCAGCAGGGACCTTCGGTGGTTCTCGGGCACGTGAACACCCGGAGCGGGGCCGCCGTCTTCAGCCGGCTGAAGGAGATCAAGCGCGGAGACAAGATCAAGGTCTCCCGGACGGACGGGACCGTCGTGGAGTTCACGGTCGACGGTGTGGAGCAGGTCAGCAAGGCGGCCTTCCCGTCGAAGCGGGTCTACGGCAACACCGGTGAGGCGACCCTGCGCCTGATCACCTGTGGCGGTGTCTACAACAGGAAGACCGGTCACTACACCGACAACATCATCGTCTACGCGACCCTGTCGAAGACCCGTCGTACCTGAGCGCCGGGTCCGGCCGCCGTACTCGCTGAATCGGCGGGTCGCGGCCGCTCCGACGACCGCCTCCGATCGTTAGCCTCCCCGGCAATCCGGGTAGGGAGTTGTTTGTACGAAGTGGCCCCCCGAATGATCAGAAGGCGGGGGTGTGCCCAGGTGAGCATCGTGCGGGCCGGTGTCGTGGCCGTACTCATAGGGGTGGCCGCTCTCGGCGCCGCCCAGCATTCGAAGCCGTCGCACGAGCGCTCCACGAGTTGGGGCGCGCACAAGTCCGCGAGCTCGGGGGGCAAGCACGCCGGAGGATGGACGATCAAACGGCTGCGTTCGGGGAACGGGCACACGGCCACGCGCTCCGAGTCGAGCATCGAACGCGGAGGGAACTGGGGGTTCGGGCGACCGAGGCGTTCGGATACCGGACGGCACAGGGCGCGGGAGTTCGGGCGGCGGGGTCATGAGGCGAGGCGCCACGGGGGTCGCTGGTTCGGGTGGCGGGGCAGGGGCGGCGAGCGCGGCGGGGGGCGGGGGTTAGGGCGGTCAGACGATTCGGACTCCGGGCGATATGGGGTTGGCCGGCCGGATTCAGATGCCGAGCGCGGTGAGGGTTGGGGGTTCGGGCGGCCGGGGGATTCGAGGCCTGGGCGGTTTGAGGACCGGGGGTTCGGGCGGTGGGGTCCGGAGGCCGGTGAGTATGGCGATCGCGGGTTCGGGCGGTCGGGGGATCTGGGGTCCGGGCGGTTTGAGGACCGGGGGTTCGGGCGGCGGGGTCCGGAGACCTGGGGGTACGGCGACCGAGGGTTCGGGCGGCGAGGTTTCGAGGCGGGACGGTACGGCGACCGCGGGTTCGGGCGGCGCGGTTCGGATGCGCGGCGACACAGGGATCGCTGGTACGGACGGCATGGGCGGGCGAGGCACGGCGGGCACCATCGGCACGGGCAGCACCGGCACGGGCAGCGGCCGGGCCGGGCGGGTTGGTAGCGGCCTGGCCTGCAGTTTGAAACCGGGGCGGCAACGGTCTGTGGTGCGCGGCCGGTGCGACGCCGGTCCGCCGCCTGGGATCGGCAAGGGGACCGGAGGCCGGCGAGGGGCCTGAGGCCGGTATGGGGTCCGAGGCCGACGCGGTGGGCGGTCGCGCGCTGAATCGACAGGCCGGCGGTGACGTCCCAGGAGACGTCGAGACGCGAACCGGGCAGTCGGCCACTTCTTCTTTCTCCGTCGGACAACTGACCTGCGGGGTCACGTCACAGCGGGCACCGCACTCGCGCACGTCCTATGGAGGCCGTCGTCAGCCTGGTCCTGGCGATGATGTCGGCTGCTCCGAGGGAACGCGATGTCGGCGTGGCCGCCGGGGGACATTTCAGATTATTTCCGGACACAGTCGCGCAACGTGCTCCCGAGGGGATCGCTTCTGATCGTTAATCACCTGTCCGGTCCGGGTATAGGCGTTTATGCGAATGTGTCCCCCCTCTGACCCAGAGTGAGGGGTGTACGCAGGTGAGCAAGGCGCGGGCCGGTGCGCTGGCCATATTCATAGGAATGGCCGCGATCGGCGCCCTCCATCACGGGGGGGCGACGGGTACGCGATCCGCGAGCCCCGCGGCCGGGCAGTCCGGCGACTCGGTGTCCAAAGGGCTCACGGGTTCCACCGCCGAACGGTCCGCGCACTCCACGGCCGAGCGTCAGGTGAGTCCGGCGGCCAAGCGGTTCGGACGCCGCGGGGCCGAGCCGATCATCATCGCGCACCGCGGGGCCAGCGCCTTCCGGCCCGAACACACGCTGCTCGCCTACACGGTCGCCATCTCGATGGGCGCCGACTACATCGAGCCCGATCTCGTCTCGACCAAGGACCACGTGCTGGTCGCCCGGCACGAGAACGAGCTCTCGGCGACCACCGACGTGGCGAGGCATCCGGAGTTCGCCGACCGCAGGACTTCCAAGACCATAAACGGCATCCGGCACACGGGCTGGTTCACCGAGGACTTCACCCTCGCGGAGCTGCGCACCCTCCGTGCCAGGGAACGCTTCCCCACGCAGCGTCGAGGCAACACCGCCTACGACGGGATGGAGAGAATCCCGACGCTCGACGAGATAGTCCAGCTCGCGCAGAAGCACGGCGTGGGCGTCTACGCCGAGACCAAGTTCCCCACCTATTTCGCCTCGATCGGGCTGCCGCTGGAGGAACCGCTGCTGGAGACCTTCCGGAAGTACGGCTGGGACGACGAGCGGGACCCGGTCTTCATCCAGTCCTTCGAGACCGGGAACCTCAAGCGGTTGCATCCCCTCACCCGGCTCCGGCTCATCCAGTTCATCGGAGCGAACGGCGCCCCGTACGACCATGTGCGGGCCGGCGATCCGGCTACCTACGACGACATGGTCACTCCGGAGGGCCTGCGGGAGATCGCCGGGTACGCCGACGGCATCGGCGTGGTCACGAAGCGGATCGGCCCCCGTGATCCCGGCGGTTTCGAGAGCAGGCCGGTGTCACCCGCCGCGCTCGTCAGGAACGCCCAGCGAGAAGGGCTGCTGGTACACGCCACGACGGTTCGCAAACTCGCCGTGCGGCTCCGGGCGGACCTCAGGGGCGACAGCTCGGGCGGGCGCGCCGACGAGGAGGTGCGGAAGTGGCTGAGGCGTCTGTACCGGCTCAACCTGGACGGGGTGATCGCCGACGACCCCGGCATGGCGCGCGCCGTACGGGACCAGCTCCAGACCGAGGGCTGACCGTGTCCGCCGGCGCCGCCCGGCGCCGCGTCGGCCGCGGCCGAGGGGCATGTCACTCCGTCTCGGGCCTGGCCGGATAGCGCAGGATCCGGTCGTCGCCCTCGCGCACCTCACCGCGCCCGTCGGTGTTGGACGTGGTCAGCCAGAGCGCCCCGTCCGGTGCCACGGCGACCGTGCGCAGGCGGCCGTACCGGCCGACCAGTTCGGCCCGGGGTTCGCCGGTTTTCCCGTCGCGCAGGGGCACCGTCCACAACCGCTCCCCGCGTAGCGCCGCCACATACAGCGTGTTCCCGGCGATGGCGGCACCGGAGGGGGAGGCCTCGCTCGTGGGCCACGTCACCAGCGGGTTGGTGAACTTACCGCCGCGCGTGTCACCCTTGCCCTCCACCTCCGGCCAGCCGTAGTTGTGGCCGGGCTCGATCAGGTTGACCTCGTCCAGCGCGTTCTGCCCGAACTCGGTGGCGAAAAGGCGTCCCCGCTCGTCCCAGGCCAGCCCCTGGACGTTGCGATGGCCGAGGCTGTAGACCGGCGAGCCCGGCGTCGGGTTGCCGGGGGCGGGCTTGCCCTCCGGTGTCAGCCGGAGGATCTTCCCGTTCGGCAGGCGCGGATCCTGCGACGAGTCCCGCTGCCCCGCGTCTCCGGTGCCGGCGTACAGCATGCCGTCCGGTCCGAACGCGATGCGGCCGCCGTTGTGGAAGGAGGCCTTGGCGATGCCGTCGAACAGCACCTCGGGTGTGGTGTCGCCGAGGCGGAAGCGCACGATCCGGTTGTCGGATTCGGCGGTGAGGTAGGCGTACACGTAACGGTCCCTGGCATAGCCGGGTGACACGGCCAGCCCGAGCAGGCCGCCCTCGCCGCTCGCGACCACGCCGGGCACCCGGTAGACCTCGCGTGGCCGCCCGCCGCGCCCCGGGACCTGGAGTACCCGGCCGCTGTCGCGCTCGGAGACGAGCGCGTCGCCATCAGGCAGGAACGCCAGCCCCCAGGGCACCTCGATGTCGCGGGCCATCTCCTTTCCCGCCTGGAGGTCCGGCACCCCGTCCGGCACCCTGCTCGGAGCCGGGCTGGAAGTCCCGCTCTCCCCGGGAGTGCCGCTCGCGCTCCCCGAGGTCGCCGGCGCCGCATTCGGGGGAGCCACCTCCTCGGCGGCCGGGTCGCCGGCGCAGGCGGCCAGCGTCGCCACCAGCGTCGCCACCAGGCCGGCGGTCGGCACGATCCGGCTCACGGTCTTCCTCATGGTCACCCCTTCTGCGGCCGAGCGCGCCGGCGTCGGGCAGTCCTGGGCCGGTCAGTCCCGGTCTACTCGACCACTCTGCCCCATGCTCACGGTAGATCCCGCCCGACCGCACCTGTCGCGGCGATCTCCCCGAGATCGGCGGGGAAGGTCCCGTCAGCCGGTGTGCATGGCGGCCCGCACCCGATCGAGGGTGATCGGCAGGTCGCGCTGCCGGGAGCCGGTCGCGTGGAAGACGGCATTGGCGATCGCGGCGGCGGTGCCGACGATCCCCACCTCGCCGATGCCCTTGACGCCGACGGGGTTGAGCTCGTCGTCGTGCTCGTCGATCCAGTGGGCCTCGATCCCGCGGACGTCGGCGTTCGACGCGATGTGGTAGGTGGCCAGGTCGTGGTTGGTGAAGTCACCGAAGCGGGGGTCCATCTGCAGGGCCTCGTGCAGGGCCATGGAGATCCCCATCGTCATGCCGCCGAGGAACTGCGAGCGCGCCGTCCTGACGTTGACGATCCGGCCGGCCGCGAAGACCCCGAGCAGCCGCTCGATGCGGACCTGCCCGCTGTCGACGTCGACCTTGACCTCGGCGAACTGCGCTCCGAACGAGTGGCGGGAGAACCGCCCCTGGGCGGCGAGGTCCTCGGTGGTGTCCGCCCGCGCCTGCAGCCCTTCGGCGGGGACCATCCCGGACCGCTCGTCGAGCTCCCTGACCAGGGTCCGGCACACCTTGCTCACCGCCCAGCTCCACGAGGCGGTGCCCATGGACCCGCCGGCGAACGGCGCGGGTCCGAAGACGCTGCGGCCCACCAGGATGGTGATCCGGTCCATCGGCACGCCGAGCTCGTCGGCCGCCACCTGGGCCAGCGCGGTGCGAGCCCCGGTACCGATGTCGGCCGCGGCGATCTCGACCACGAACCTGCCCGTGGGCTCGGCGCGGGCGGTCGCGGTGGACGCCATGGTGAAAACCGGGTAGGTCGAGGACGCGACGCCGGTGCCGACGAGCCACCGGCCCTGTCTGCGGACGCCCGGCGCCGGGTCGCGTCCGGCCCAGCCGAAGCGCGCCACCCCCTCCCGCAGGCAGGCGATCAGGTTGCGGCTGCTGAACGGGAGGCCCGATTCGGGGTCCAGCGCGGGCTCGTTGACGATTCGCAGCTCGACGGGGTCCATCCCGAGGGCGTACGCCAGCTCGTCCATCGCCGATTCGAGGGCGAACATCCCCGGAGCCTCGCCGGGGGCACGCATCCACGATGGGGTCGGCACGTCCAGCTGTAGCAACCGGTGGGCGGTGTGGCTGTTGGGCGTCGCGTACATCGTGCGGCTGGCCGCGACCGTCGGCTCGGTGTATTCGACGCGCTTCGAGCTCTGCTGGAGCGCGTCGTGCCACACCGCGGTCAGCCGGCCGTCCAGCTCGGCCCCCAGACGCACGCGTTGCACGGTGGGCGTCCGATAGCTGACGAGTGGGAACATCTGCTGCCTGGTCATCGCCACCTTGACCGGCCGCCCGACGGCGCGGGCGGCCAGCGCCGCCAGCACGGTCGGCGGGCGCGGTAGCGCCTTCGACCCGAAACCGCCGCCGATGTGGTCGGCGACGATGCTCACCGCGCCGTCGGCGAGGCCGAACAGCGCGGCGATCGCGGTCGCCGACATCCAGGGCGCCTGGTCGGCGTTGTAGAGGGTCAGGGTCTCGCCCTCCCAGAACGCGATCGTGGCGTGCGGTTCCATCGGGCTGGCATGCTCGGCCGGGGTCGTGTAGGTGGCGTCGATGCCGGCCGGTGCCGCGGCCAGGGCGCTCTCTGCGTCGCCCCAGCGGACGGTTCCGGGGAAACCCGCGCTGGCCTTCTGCGGTGAGAAGATCCGCGGGTTGCCTGGACTCAGCACGACGTCGTGTTCCTGCTCGTCGTAGTCCACCCGCACCGCCGACGCCGCCTCGCGGGCGTCTTCCAGGGTGCTCGCGACCACGGCCGCGACGATCTGCCCGCGGTAGGCGACGTCGGCCGACTGCAGGACGGCCAGCTCGGCGTCGTCGGCGGGGTGCAGCCGGGAGACGTTGCCGCTGTCCAGGACGGCGATCACCCCCGGCAGGGCCAGCGCGGCGCCGCCGTGGACGGCGCGCACCCGGCCGCGGGCGATGGTGGCCTGCACGGGCCAGACATAGACGGCGTTCGGCACCGGGTACTCGTAGGCGTAGCGGGCCGCGCCGGTGACCTTCTCGCGTCCGTCGACCCTGGCCGGTGCCCCGCCCACCACCTTGTCGAGCGTGGTCATCGCCGTTCCCCTCCCACGGGATTCCCCGTGAGATCGCGTACGCTCGCCGCGATCAGGTCGGCGGCGAGCCCGATCTTGAACTCGTTTCCCGGCAGGGGGCGCGCCGACGCGAACTCCGCCTCCGCCGCCGCCAGCAGCAGTTCCCTGTTCGGCCGGTGACCGGCCAGCATCCGCTCGGCCTGGTGCGCCCGCCACGGCCGCGGGGCCACCCCGCCCAGCGCCAGCCGGATCTCCCGCAGCGACCCGCCGCCCTCCGTCGTGACCAGGGCCGCGACCGAGACCACCGCGAACGCGTAGGACCAGCGGTCGCGGACCTTGTGGTATCGCATGGCCGCGCCGTCCGGGGGCGGCGGCAGCTCGACACCGGTGATCAGGTCGCCGGGCTCCAGTACCGTCTCGCGATCGGGGGTGTCGCCGGGCAGCAGGTAGAGGTCGTGGAGCGGCACCGCCCGCTCCTTCCCGCCCGCGAGCCTGATGTGCACCACGGCGTCCAGAGCGGCCATCGCCACCGCCATGTCGGACGGGTGGGTGGCCACGCAGCTGTCGGAGGTGCCGATCACACCCAGGTCGCGGTGACCGCCGCCGATCGCGGAACAGCCCGTACCCGGGTCGCGCTTGTTGCACGGCTTGGTGACGTCCTGGAAGTACGGGCAGCGCGTGCGCTGCAGCAGGTTGCCGCCGGTGGTGGCCATCGACCTGAGCTGTCCGGAGGCTCCGGACAGCACGGCCCTGGCGAGCATCGGGAAGCGCTCCCTGATGCCCCGGTCGCCGGCCAGGTCGCTGTTGCGCACCGTCGCGCCGATGAGCACGCTTCCATCGGCCCGGTGCTCGATCCGGTCGTACGGCAGCCGGGTGACGTCCACCAGTGTCGCCGGCCGGGCCACGCCGAGTTTCATCAGGTCCACCAGATTGGTTCCGCCGGCCAGGAACATCGCGTCGGTGCCGTCCACGACGGCGGTGGCGGCGGCGCCGGGGTCGGCGGCGCGCTCGTAGGCGAAGGGTCTCATCGGTCGCCTCCGGGACTCGACCCGGCGACGTCGAGGACCGCCTCGACAACCCCGGCGTACGCCCCGCAGCGGCAGAGGTTGCCGCTCATCCGTTCGCGGACCTCTTCGGCGTCCAGGGCGGCGCAGGAGGCGACACCGGCCGCGACGTCCTCGGTGACATGGCTGGGCCAGCCCGCATCCGCCTCGGCGAGCGCGCCGATCGCCGAGCAGATCTGGCCCGGCGTGCAGTAGCCGCACTGGAAGCCCTCGTGGTCGAGGAACGCCCGCTGAACGGGGTGCAGGTCGTTCGCGCGAGCCAGACCGGCGACCCCCTCGATGGTGACGATCTCCTGTCCGGTGGCGGTGACCGCGAGCGTCAGGCAGCTGTTCACCCGCCGGCCGTCCAGCAGGACCGTGCACGTCCCGCACTGCCCGTGGTCACACCCTTTCTTCGCCCCGGTCAGGCCGAGATGCTCGCGCAGCGCGTCCAGCAGGGTCACCCGGTTGTCCAGGGAGACGGAGTGGTCGGCACCGTTGATGCGCAGCGTGATATCGCTGCTGAACGCTTCGACTGCCATGCCGTTTATCCTGCCAATTACCCAATGAGAATTGGATCACCTATTAATCTGAAAATCCAAAAGAAGCGGCAACCGTACTGCCGTGAAAATCACCGGCGGCTCGGGGAGACACCGAGATGGGCAGATGTGCCGCGGACGGGTGCCGAGAGGCGGCCGCCGGAGCCCGTCAGTCCGGTCGTCCGTCGGTGACCAGCGCAGAGACGGCGGCCCTGTGCCGCTGGAGCCGCTGTTGCCCCTGGTCCAGCATCACCACGAAGATGATCAAGAGTCCCTTGATCAGGATCTGCCAGAACAGCGACACGTCCAGGATCATCAGCCCGTTGACGAGGAGACCGATGACGACGGCTCCGACGAGGGTGCCTCGTACGGTGCCGCGTCCCCCGTTCAGCGTGGCGCCGCCGAGGATGACCGCGGCGATCGCGTTGAGCTCGAACGTCTCACCGGCCTGAGGTACCGCCACGGTCAGCTCCGAGGCGATGAGGAGACCCGCGAGCGCGGCGCAGCCGCCGGAGATCACGTAGACGACCGTCTTGACGCGGTTGATCGGGACCCCCGAGAGCTCTGCGGCCCGCTCGTTGCCGCCCGCGGCGTACAACCATCGGCCGAACGGTGTCCTGGTGAGCACCAGCATGACGGCGACGGCCAGGACGATCATGATCCAGATCGGGGCCGGGATGCCGAGCGGGCGTGCGTTGCCGAGGAGGCCGAAGCCGGTGTTGCCGAGTTGGGGTCTGCCGTCCAGGTTGGTGTAGGTCAAGCCGCCGGAGATCAGCAGTGCGAGTCCCCGCGCCACGTACAGCATGCCGAACGTCGCGATGAACGGCGCCATCTCGAACCGGGTGATGAGGACACCGTTCACCAGGCCGACGAGCATGCCGACCGCGACGCAGAGCACGATCACGCCCCACACGGGCGGGAAGGCGATCACGTCGACGAACCTGAGATCGAGACCTTCGAGCAACTCGCCGGCGACGACCCCGGAGAGCCCGATGACCGAGCCGACGGACAGGTCGATGCCGCCCTTGAGGATGACCAGCAGCATGCCGAGCGCGACCACCCCGTTGACCGCGATCTGCTCGGCCATCGTGATGAGGTTCGACACCGTGAGGAACGAATCCGTCAGCATGCCGAAGAGCACGATCAGGGCCGCCAGCGCGATGAGCGCCCGGAACTCGAACAGGCCGTTCAGCAGGGACAGGCGGCGCGCCCGGGCCGCGATCCGCTCCGGCGGGGGGCGGCCCGGAGGCGCCGGTGCGGGGGGTGTTTCCTGAGGTGTCAATTCGCACCGCCCTCGGCCCTGTCGACGGTGACGCCGTCCAGCGCGCTCATCAGTTCCTCCCGGGTTATCGCGCCACGCCGGAAGTCGCCGGTGACGACCCCGCGGGCGAGCACCAGCAGCCGGTCGGGGATGTGCAGGGCCTCCTCGGCGTCGGACGTGGTGAAGAGGACGGCCAGGCCGTGCCGTGCTCGTGCCGCCAGAAGCTCGAAGATGTCGGCCTTGGCGCCGGCGTCGACGCCGCGCGAGGGCTCGTCCAGCAGCAGTACCAGGGGATCGGTCAGCAGTGCCCTGCCGATGATCACCTTCTGCTGGTCGCCGCCGCTCAACGATTCGACGGGCGCTCCGGCGTCGCCCGTCCTGAGGGTGACATCGGAGATCATCCGATCGACGGCCTCCAGTTCGCGCTCCCGGGAGACGAACAGCCGTCGGACGAACCTGTCCAGTCCGGCCAGGGAGAGGTTCTCCCCGACCGACATCGTCTGGATGAGGCCGTCGCGCCGCCGGTCCCGAGGGACAAGGACCAGGCCCCGGTCGATGCGGTCGCGGATGCTCGCGCTCTCCAACGGGACGCCCGAGAGCAGGACGTCACCCGACTGCGAGGGGATCCGGCCGGCGAGCGCCTCCAGCAGTTCGGTCAGGCCCGAGTCCACCAGGCCGTAGATCCCCACGATCTCGCCCTCCCCGACGGTCAGGGAGAGGTCGTCGATCGCGAGATGACCTGGATTGGCCGGAGCGGCCACCGAGAGCCCGCGCAGGGTCAGCAGTTCCTCCTTTCGTGACTCCTTTCGTGACGGCGCTGGCTCCGCCTCGATGACCTGGGTGAGGCGTGCGAACAGGGCCTCCCGGTCGGGGCCGACCATCTGCTCCACGACCCACCGGATATCGACGGTCTTGGCGTTCGCGGTGGCGGCCAGCCGCCCGTCGCGCAGTATGACGACGTCATCGGCGATCTTCAGCACCCGGTCCGGTTGATGGGAGACGTAGACGACCGCGCCTCCGCTCGCGGTCAGCTCCCCGATGGCCCGGAACAGCGCCTCGACCTCCGCAGGAGTGAGCGCCGAGGTGGGCTCGTCCATGATCAGCACCCGGGCCTCCTGGAGGAGCGCCCGCGCGATCTCGATGATCTGCTGCCGGGCCGGGCTCAGGTCACCGACCAGCCGATCGGGATCCAGGTCCTCTCCCAGACTGTGCAGGACCGCCGCGCTGGTGGCCCGCTGGGAGGAGCGGTCGATCATCCAGGGGCCCCCGCAGATCTCGCGGGCCAGGAACAGATTGTCCTGGATGCTCAGATTGGGGAAGAGATTGAGTTCCTGAGGGATGATCGAGATGCCCCGGTAGGCGGCGTCGCGGGGAGACAGGAGCCTGACGGGCTCCCCGTCGAGTTCGACGTGGCCGGTGGTGGGCTGCTCGATCCCGGAGAGGATCTTCAGCAGGGTCGACGTGCCGGCCCCGTTCTTGCCGAACAGCGCGGTCACCCGACCGGCGGCGATGTCGAAGTCGACACCCCTGAGCACGTGTGTGTTCCCGTACACCTTGGTGACGTCGCGGGCGCTCAGGATTTTGGTCGCCGCGGTCTTCACGGCACCTCCTCGATCGAGACCGGGGTGATGGTCACGACGGAGGGGGTGAGGAAGTTGAAGGCACCGACGAAGGAGATCTCCTTGCCGTTCAGGTGCTCCGGGTCCAGGTTCTTGAGCAGCTTCCTCCACAACTGGTTGTTCAGCGCGGTGGCGGCGGCGGCGTACTCCGCCTGGTTGCGGAACCGCCTGAATCCGATGCCGGCCGCGTCCCGCAGCGCCGTGCCGTTGATGGCAGGACCCACCTGCAACGAGACCCGGGTGCCCGGTGGCAGGCCCGGCACGGCCACGGGCATCAGCCCGGACTCCGCCACTCCGGCCCTGCCGGTGCCCTTGACCGCGAAGTTGTAGGGGCCGTTGCCCTGCCGGACGCCGTAGCGTCTGTCGGCCGCTCTCTTGTCGGTGGTCACGGCCTTCACCAGCACGGGCAGCTCGACCGCCCTCCTCCTGATCGCGGGCACGACCTCGCTCTGGTACGTCCGCGCCCCGAAGGCGGCCGGGTCGAACCGGGGGCCCGACGCCGCGACCGACTCCGCGGAGCGGTAATGGGTGCTGAGCCCGATGGCGGTCAGGAGGGCCGCCGTCAGGGCGGCGGCCACCCATCTCGCCGGGATCCGCCGGCGGGGCACCTGCCCGCCGCGCGCGTGTGCCGCAACCGGGGTGCTCATCACAAACCTCCAGCTCGGGAGGATGTCAAGACCCGTATACCCGTTCGCGCGGCTTCCAGTGAATCCTCCCTGAACGGGAGCCGATCGAGCCGCCGGGAACCCTCGCGTGTTCTGTCCCGCGGCGGCCACGACACCGTGCGGATCCCGGCGGCGGTCGGCTACTCACCGTGACTCCCATGCGCCAAACCCTGTCTGTTGTTCGAAACTTCACCGATGTACGGTGTCGTTTGCTGTGGGATAGATGGGAATTTGTGTCCGTTTCGCCGACTCGCTCGCGCACCATGGTCTCTGTTCGTAGGATCTATGCCGAACCTTGACCAAGGCGTGTAAGCCTTAAGGGCCGGTACGAGCCGGTCGATGGATCTGGAATGGGGAGAGACTGTGCTGAAGTCCAAGACGCGGCGGCGCGTCGCGGTCAAGACAGCCGCGATCGCCGCGGCGGGCGCGGGCGTTCTTTTCGGCGCGGTCCCTGCGGTCGCCTCCATGTACGCCGACCCCAACCCGGTCAGCTACGCCTGCACGCTCGCCGGCGTGTCGTCACCGTCGGCGACGTACATCTTCCAGATGGACCTCAGCGGCCCGACGGCGGCGGCGACCAACTCGCCCCTGGTGGCGACCTGGAAGATCGCTCAGCCCGCCACGGGGCTCACCGTCACCCCGACCGCGCCGGCTCCGGCGGGCGCGCGTGTCGTCATCGACGCGGAGGTGCAGATCGAAGCCTCTCCCTCGCCGGTCCTGGCGCTTCCCTCCGAACTCCGCTCGCTCGCGGCCACCGCCGCTCCCCCGGCCGCCGGGCAGCCGATCACCGCACCTCCCCTGCTCGTCACGGTGACCCCCAGCGCGACCGGCGTGGTGGCCTTCCAGCCGGGGCCGTTCACCCTGTACCTGGACCCCGGTACGGGGACCAATAATGAGGCCGAGCTGCTCGACTGCGGCACTCCGCTCAACCCGGCCGAGGCCAGCGCCGCCGCGCTGCGGGTGACCGTGGGGACGGGTTCCCCGAGTACGAGCCCGAGCCCGAGCCCGACTACGAGTACGAGTACGAGTCCCAGCCCGAGTGCGACCGCGAGTCCGAGCGCCACTCCCAAGCCGACGGTCACCGTCACCCAGACCAAGACCTCCGAGCCGGAAAAGCCCGCCTCCGACGGGCAGATCGACGAGACCCCCAACGGAGGGGCTGCCACGGGCGGTGGCGGGGACGCCGGCCCCGACGCCCGAATGATCATGCTCAGCGGTGTGCTGATGGTGGCGTTCGCCGGGATCGGCGGCATGGTGCTGCGGCGTCGCACCGCGGGCCGAGGCTGATCGGGGTGGCCGGATGAGCACCCCCCCGCCGGGCGGTCAACACCCCGGGCACGTGCCCCACTACCGGCCGGTCCCGGTCCAGCCGCAGTACCCGCCCCCGTTCCAGCAGCAGCACGGCCCGCCCTACGGGGAGCCGTACGAGGAGTGGCCGCGAGAGGGACATCTCGACGGTGGGCGGGTGATGCGGTCGGTGCTCATCCTGGCCGGGATCGCCGGGGTGGTCACGGTGCTGGTGGGCATGCTCTACGTGCTGGCCGCGCCGGAGGAGTACGGCATGGGCGAGCGCACCACGCTGCCCCCCAGAAATCAGGCCGCGGCGGCGCCGGTGAACCCGTACTTCCAGGCGCCCCCGACCGCGCCGCCGCCCCAGCCGAGCCTGCCGGCGGCCCCGGCCATGCAGCCCTCCAGTCCGGTCCGCCTGGTCATCCCGCGGCTCGGCGTCAACGCGCCGGTCAGATCCGTCGGGCTCGACAGCAAGGGCGCGATCGAGGTGCCGCCGGTCAGCAACCCGAACCTGGTCGGCTGGTACCGCTCGGGACCCACGCCCGGCGAGGCCGGTCCCGCGATCATGCTCGGGCACAAGGACACGCGCCTGGGAAGCGCGGTCTTCAGCCGCCTCGACGAGATCCGCAACGGCGACGTCATCGAGGTGCACAGAAAGGACGGCGTCATCGCCGTCTACACCGTCGGCGGGCTGGAGCAGGCGGACAAGTCGGTGTTCCCGACACAGCGGGTGTACGGCGAGTCGCCGAACCCGCAGCTGCACCTGATCACCTGTGGTGGCACCTATGACCGCACCACCGGTCATTACACGGACAACGTCATCGCCTACGCGACCATGACGAGCACCAGGATGGCCTGAGCGATACCGCCCAGGTCAGCGCAGAGCTCCTGATATTTCGTAAAAGGGTAGGGGTGTCCTCTCCGTGGAGAGGACACCCCCGGATAGGGCGTGGATAAAAGTTCTGTTGTAACCTCCTACTGACCGAATGATGCTCGGTTTCGCAGGCAGCTCGGTTCACACGCAGGAGGCACTGTGGCAGAGGCATACATCGTCGGGGCGGTCCGCACCCCGGTCGGCAAGAAGAAGGGCGGTCTGTCCACCGTCCACCCCACCGATCTGGCCGCGCACACCCTCGGAGCGCTCATCGAGCGTACGGGTGTCGACCCGTCGGCGGTCGAAGACGTGATCATGGGCTGTGTCATGCAGTTCGGCCCGCAGAGCATGGACATCGCGCGCAACGCGTGGCTGTCCGCAGGTCTCCCGGAGAGCGTCGCCGGTGTGACCATCGACCGCCAGTGCGGCTCCTCCCAGCAGTCGATCCACTTCGCGGCCCAGGGCGTGCTCTCCGGCACCCAGGACCTCGTCGTGGCCGCCGGGGTGGAGTCCATGAGCATCGTGCCCATGGGGTCGAGCATCAGCGCGGCGCTGGAGAAGGGCATGCCCTTCCCCTTCGGCGAAAAATGGGTCGAGCGGTACGGCAAGCAGGAGATCTCCCAGTTCCGCGGTGCGGAGCTGATGTGCGAGAAGTGGAACCTCAAGCGCGAGCAGCTGGAGCAGTTCGCGTACGAGAGCCACCAGCGGGCGGCCAAGGCCGTCGCGAACGGCTACTTCAAGGACCAGATCGCCCCGCTCAACGGTGTCGAGGACGACGAGGGCCCGCGCCCGGACACCACGCTGGAGAAGATGGCGTCGCTGAAGACGCTGCGGGACGGCGGGCAGATCACGGCCGCCACCTCCTCGCAGATCTCCGACGGCTCCGGAGCGATCCTGATCGCCTCCGAGCAGGCGGTCCGCGACCACAACCTGACCCCCAGGGCGCGCATCGTCACCCTGGCGCTCACCGGCGACGACCCGGTCTACATGCTGACCGCGCCGATCCCGGCGACGCAGAAGGCGCTGAAGAAGGCGGGCCTGTCCATCGAGGACATCGACGTCACCGAGATCAACGAGGCGTTCGCCCCGGTCCCGCTGGCCTGGATCAACGACCTCGGCGCCGACCCGGCCAAGGTCAACCCGAACGGCGGCGCGATCGCCCTGGGCCACCCGCTGGGCGGCACCGGCGCGATCCTGATGACCAAGCTCCTGCACGAGCTTGAGCGGACCGGTGGCCGGTACGGGCTGCAGACGATGTGCGAGGGCGGCGGCCAGGCCAACGTCACGATCATCGAGCGTCTGTGACGCCGGTGCCCGCGGCCTCGAACCGCGAGGCACCGTGCGAGACGGGAAAGCCCCGGTCGGTGGACCGGGGCTTTTCGGTAGGTCAGCGACCGCCCTTACCGGGGATCCGGCGCGGCTGCCGGGTGGGCCTCATCGGCGTGGGCGGCATCGGCATCCGCCGGGGCGCCGCGGGCACGACGTGCTCGGGCAGCGGGGTGTGGGTCTCGGTGGTCTTGGCGGACTTGGACTTGCCACTGTGCTTGCGGGCGGCATGAATTCGCATATGGACTCCTTGAGGAAAGTGACGACGCGGCGAGATCCCGGGTCGGACAACTCAGCTGCCGCGTCAGACGAACGGGGCTGAAACGCTGAGTGCGGGCGGATCAGCGAAGGCTGATCGACGCCGGCTCTTAGGAGTTGATCCACATGTGAATGACCTTACGGCGCTCCTGCCGAGGCGGGCAACCTATTTGTTTGCGCCCCCGGCCGCCCCCCCGGCCGCCCCCGGCCGGCACGCCGCGCCGGGCACCGCGATGGCCGCGGGGGAGGGGACGGCGCGGGCGGAGATCACTTCGGCACGCGGGCGACGCAGAAGACGGTCTGCCCGAACGGCGGGCGGACGAAGCGCTCGATGAGGCGGGTGAGGGGCACCACGGTACGGTCGTAGATCTTGACCAGGCGGGGGTCGGGGTAGCCGACACCGCCGCGGCGGACCGCGGCCCACCAGGCGATGCCGCCCAGGAAGTTGATCGGCTTGAGCACGTCGATGTCCAGGCCCGCACGAGAGACCGTGCTGCGCAGGGTGGCCGGGGTGTAGCGGGTGACGTGGCCGACCTTGCGGTCGAAGTCCCCGTAAAGCTGCATGTAGCCCGGAACCCAGATGATGATCCGGCCGCCGGGGAGGGTGACCTTGGCGAGCGACCGCAGGGCCTCGACGTCCTCCTCGATGTGCTCCAGGACGTTCATCATCACGACGGTGTCGACCTTCTCGCCGATGGGGATCTCGGTCGGCAGGCCGAACTGGAGCACGTCGATGTCGTCGCGGCCCTCGAAGCGCTTCTGGAGCTGCTCCACGCAGTAGGGGTCGAAGTCGCTGACCACCAACCGGTCGAGGCGGGGCAGGAACTGCTCGGCGAAGTGGCCAAGCCCGGAACCGATCTCCAGCATGGACCGGCCCACGTGTGGGGCGACCATGTCGAGCTCGTACTGCCGGTAATTCCTGGCCTCGTCCCCACCAAGGTGGTTCTCCAGGGCCTCGTCACCGGCCGCGGGTTGCACTACGCGGTCATACCCAGACATGCGGTTCCGTCCAGCTCGGTTAAGGAAAGGCCGCGGCGACAGGCCGCGGCCAGGGACAGCCAGAGTCTAATGGCGCTTCCCTCAAGGCGGCCCCGCAAACGATCCACGGGCAGTGCCGCCGGGAGCCGCGCCCGGGGGATCGGCCTCCGGGTGGGCTCGCCCCTCGATTACCGGCTCCGCCGAATCAGTTATAAAGCACCTGCATTTCCGCGTTTCACGCCGTACGGGGGAAGTTCGACCTCGATACGGCGGTGAGATTTGCACCGGGGGACAAGGAAATCCCCCTGGGGAATCACCGGCCGCCCGGTCCGTGATTTGAGAGGAGTGCTATTCCCGGTAAGTGGAGAAGGAGCGCGAACCGATGGAACAGGTCCAATGGTGGCGGGGGAACCTGCCCGCGGAGACGGATGGCCTCATCGGCCGGGAAGGCGAGGTGCGGCGGCTGCTGAAGCTGCTGGCCGACACACCGCTGACCACGGTCACCGGTGTCGGCGGCATCGGCAAGTCACGGATCGCGATCAGGGCCGCACGCCGGTGGCACGAGCATCACCCGGACGGCGCGTGGCTGGTGGAGCTGTCCGGCGAGCGCGACGGTGACCTGCTCGCCCACACGGTCGCGGCGGTCCTCGGCATCCCCGAGCGGTCCGTGCGGACGCAGGACGAGACGCTCGTCGAGTTTCTCGCGGGCAGGAGGCTCCTGCTGCTCCTCGACAACTGCGAGCACCTCCTGCCCGCCTGCCGCGACCTCGTCGCCCAGATCCTGGCGGCGGCGCCGGGGGTGCGGATCATCGCGACCTCCCGCCGGCCGCTCGGACTGCCGCAGGAGGCGCTGCTGCCCGTCGGACCCTTCGACGCGCCGTGGCCGGAGGAGGAGGGGATGGCGGGGAACGACGCGCTCCGCCTCCTCCTCGACCGGGCCGCCGCCGCGGCGCCCGGCCTGGAGACGACCGAGACCGGCCTGGCGGCCGCGGCCAGGATCTGCCGGAGGCTGGACGGTGTCCCGCTCGCCGTCGAGCTGGCCGCCGGATGGCTGGGGGACATGCCGGTGGAGCGGCTCGCCGACCACCTGGAGAGCCGGTTCGAGACCCCGCCCGACAGCCGGGCGCCGGTGCCCCGCCACCAGACCGTACGCGCCGCGATCAGGTGGAGCCACGAGCTCTGCGGCCCCGGGGAACGCCTGCTCTGGGCCAGGCTCTCGGTCTTCGCGGGAAACTTCGGCGCGGCCGACGCCGAGCGGGTGTGCGGCGACGAGCGCCTGAGGGACGTACCGGACCTGCTGGAAAGCCTGGTGCGAAGGTTCCTCCTGGTCCGGGTTCCCGGCGGCTACCGTCAGCCGGTCACGGTCAGGGAGTACGGCAGGGAGCGGCTCGCCCTGCTCGGGGACGAGGCCAGGCTGGCGCGGCGGCACCGCCACCACTACCTCGACCTGGCGCGCAGGGCCGAGACCGGCTGGTACGGCCCCGGGCAGGAGGAGTGGGCCGCCCGCCTCGCCTTCGCCATGACCGACCTGCGTCTCGCCCTCGACCCCGCCTCCCCGGTGTCCGTCGAGCTCGCCGGCACGCTCTGGATCCTCTGGTTCTGCCTGGGCCGGTTGAACGAGGGCCGCCACCACATGGCACGCGCGCTCGAATCGGCTTCCGTCACCGACCCTCACCTGCCCAGACTCCTGTGGGCCGACGGCTGCGCGGCCATCGCCAGGGGTGAGCTGGAGCCGGGTCGCCGCAGGGCGGAGGCGGCGCTGTCCGCGGCCCTCGACTGGGGCGACTACGCGGCGGCCGGGCACGCCCAGCTCCGGCTGGCCAGCCGTGCCCTGTGCACCGGCGCCCTCGACGAGGTCGAGCCGTGCGTCGAGCGCGTGCGCGAGTACTTCCGCAGGGCGGAGGCCGACACGGTCGGCGAACCCCTCGCCCTGGTGACCATGGCCATGGCGGTCACCTGGCGCGGCGAGTTCGACAGGGCCGTCTCGGTGCTCAAGGAGGTGCAGCGGCTCTGTGACGCGCACGGCGAGCGCTGGGCCCGCGCCTGCGGTGACTACGTCCTGTCCATCGCCCAGCTGGGGCTCGGCAGGGTGAGCGAGGCGGCGGAGGCCGCCCGGCAGTCGCTCGACGTCAAGTGGCGCCTGCGCGACGCCGCCGGCGTGGCGCTGGCCGTCGACCAGCTCGCGGTGATCGCCGCGGTCGAGGGCGACGGCCGCCGCACGGCCAGGCTCCAGGGGGCGGTGGTACGGCTGCGGGCCGTCTTCGGGCTGCGGGGCCTCGGCTCGGCGGGCATGTCCGAGCCGAGAACCGTCGCCGAGCGGACGGCCAGGCAACTGCTCGGTGACGAGACCTACGACGCGATCTTCGCCGAGGGCTACGAGACCGACCCGGACGCGGCGGTCGCCTACGCCCTCCACTGAGCGCATTCGCCCGAGGGCTTTCGCGGGAGGGCCCGCATGCGGTGAAATCTCTCAGACATCCGCAAAGGAGCCCCCCGACGGACGACGACGAGGCGATCGCCCGATCACTGGCAGGTGACCTGGACGCCTACGAGGTCCTGGTCGCCCGCCACAGCGTGCTCGCGCACCGCACCGCGGCCATGCTCGGAGCCGCCGACGAGGCCGAGGACGTGGTCCAGGAGGCGTTCGTCAAGGCGTACCGCAACCTGACGTCCTTCCGCCGCGGCGCGCCGTTCCGGCCCTGGTTGCTGCGGATCGTGGCGAACGAGACGCACAACCTGACCCGCTCCCGGGGGCGCAGGGACAAGCTGGCCGCGCGGCTCACCGAGGCCGTTCCGCCGGTGGGTGAGGGCCCCGAGGAGGCGGCCGTCACCACCGACCGGCGGGCGCGGCTCCTCGACGCGGTGCGTACGCTGCCCGAGCGGGAACGCGAGACCGTCGTCTGTCGGTATCTCCTTCAGCTGTCGGAGGCCGAGACCGCCCAGGTGCTCGATCTTCCCGTCGGCACCGTCAAGTCGCGGACCTCCCGTGGCCTGGCCCGTCTGCGCGAGGAGGTGGCACATGACCTCATCTGACGACCTCGAGGCCAGGCTCCTCGACCTCGGTGAGTCCCTCGACGTCCCCTCCCCGCACCCCGCCGAGGTCGCGCGGGCCGTACGGGCCCGCCTGGAAGTGCCCGCCCCCGAGGCGCCCGCGGTCACGGGTGGCCGGGGAGTGCTCCGGCGGGGATGGGGGGCGCTGCGGGCCGGCGGGCGGGCGCGGAGGCGGGCGGCGGTCGCCGCCGTCGCGATCCTCGTCGCGCTGCTGCTGGGGGCGACGCCCGCGGGAAGGGCGGCGGTCGCGGAGATCCTGCGCTTCGCGGGCGTCGAGCTCAGGATCGGCGACCCCGGGCCCCTGCCGTCCTGGGCGCCCCAGCCACTGCCGGACGAGCGGCGGGTCACCCTGGAGCAGGCCAGGGAGCAGGTGGCGTTCCCGATCGCCGTCCCCGCCGCGCTCGGCGAGCCCGCCGAGGTCAGGGTGGGCGACGGCGGCCGGGTGGTCTCGCTGCTCTGGCCCGGCCTCAGGCTGGACGAGTACGACGGTAGCCTCCTGCTCGTCTTCCGCAAGGAGCTGGGACCCCCCTGGCCGCTGGAGACCTGGGTGGGCGACGCTAAGGCGCAGTGGATCCCGGCCCCACACGGCCTGACCTACCTGCCCCGGCGCGGCGGCGAGGCCGAGGCCCGCCCCCGCGCGGCCGGCCCCACCCTCATCTGGCAGCGCGGGCAGGTCGGCCTGCGTCTGGAGGGGGCCGGGGACATCGGCCGCGCCGAGGAGATCGCCCGCTCAGTCCGCTGAGGCCAGCCAGTCGTCGACCCCCTGGAGGAGCTTCTTGCGCACCGTCTCCGGTGCCGCCGACGCCCGTATCGACTGGCGGGCCAGCTCGGCCAGCTCCGGGTCGGAGAAGCCGTACACCTGCCTGGCGAGCTCGTACTGGGGCAGCAGCCTGGCGCCGAATAGCAGCGGGTCGTCGGCGCCCAGTGCGATCGGCACCCCCGCCTCGAACAGGCGCCGCAGCGGCACGTCCTCGGCCCGCTCGGCCACCCCGAGACCGACGTTGGAGGTCGGGCAGACCTCACACGTGATCCCCCGGGCGGCGAGGCGCTCCATGAGCTGTGGCGACTCGGCCGCCCGCACCCCGTGCCCGACCCGGTCGGCGTCCAGCCGTCGGTGGCGGTGTGGCGGACGGTGTCGCCGAGGGTGACGGGCTGGGGGTGACCCCCGTTGTCTGGGCGGTGTCCTTAAGCTTGGCGAGCGCCTTCTCTAGCTCC